>NZ_JAUBSH010000077.1:0-27357 GCF_036704705.1 Microcoleus sp. K1-B1
TTTTAATAATTTTAGGAATCGCGTATTAGCTTGCTGGTCTGATTAGATAAACTTATAACCATAAGTTCAGGAGAGCCGGCTTCACTAATAAAAAAAATCCTAATTGCACTACCCAGAAGGTTGCAATAATATACAAAACCGCCAAATACGAGATTCAATCTCCCGATAGATGGCGGTTTAAGGTTTATATGCTATCATCACTCACATAAAAGAAGATCCTAATGACTGTAAACAAGAAATGCAGTTGCCTTGGAAACCTGAAAAACTAGCATCCCAGGAAATCAGATTGAGCGCTCGACACGGGCGGCAGAAACTAACTCAATAACGGAAATCGCTTTCGTCCAATGTCATTAAAATGCTTGTAGTGGATGAGTGTAAAGATTAGACTCAAGGAACTCTCGGCGTCCGCTGCCTCTTTCTGGAGAACGATCGCCCCTTTGTTCGGTTTGGGCGGATAAAATGTATGGAGTGGTGGCAACTTCGAGCAGTCCGACGAGGGATTCAAAGGCTCGAACGACAGTGGCGCTCAAAGTAACGCCCAAAAGACTGTGTAAAGCAATTGGTGTGTAAGTTTGCATGGGGTTAGTATCCGTGTCATTGTCTATTAACTGATACGGACCCTCCCCGATCGATCAGGATAAATTTCTGTGAATTTTTCGGATCTATGCAAAAAACCTTACCTCTTCAATTCTACTGATCCCGCCTGCAGCCAAGCACCTGCCGAATTCAGCCTGCCCCATACAGTCAGAGGCTTTTCGGTTTCGCAATTGTGTAAAAATCTGTCGGTTTCGGAGTCCAAAGTCACGAGTTGCCAAGTTTGACCGGCCGCAGATGCGGGGCTTGTCAGCGTTAGTGTCCAGTCTTGTTCGCCGAGGCGGCGGAAAATGCCCGAAAATTGGCTGTGTGTATTTGCTGTTTGACTGCTTTGTTTCTCTACTGACTCCTGACATTCGCCACTGGCGGGATATGCTTGGGGTCGATCGAGATAATAGCGTTGCCAGTCCAGCCAGTCCGATCGATCCCGTGTCAAATTAAATAAAGGAATAACCGCCGCACTCGCCTCGGAATCTTGCAGCAAAGCTTCCTGCAAAACTCTCACCGGCAACTCCCGCGGCTGACATCCAGATTCCGCGCACAAAGCCGCCGCCATCCCCGCCGCCTGTCCAATATTCATTACCGTCGGTTGCAAGCGAGTTGCACCGTTGGCGATGTGAGAGACGGAAATATTTTTTTCGCAGACTAGCAAACCGTCTGTACTCGCAGGAATTAGCGCGCTGTAAGGAATGGTAAACGGAGTTCCCGTCCAGCGCCCGCCCCAGCGAATCGATTTGGGCTGCAAGGGAATGTCGCCACTGGGGTAGTGGTGGTCATTGGCGTAGTTGCCGATCGCAATTGTTTCACAAATACCCTCAGAATTAATCGGCAACTTCGCGACTCTGCCACCGACAATAGGCAAAATATCTTGTTCTGTGACTGTACTTATCCCTCGCAAGCGCCGACTTTCTCGGTAGTAAGGATGTAAGGCAAAGGAAGAAAGAAGGGAAGAATTTTGTTGATTGTCGATCGTTGAAATGGGGAAAATATTTTGTGCTAGGCCGTAGCGGGGGCCGAGTTGCGTTTGAATGAAGCGGGCGAAACTTTGAGTATGCCAGAGACTTTCTTGGAGGAATTCTTGTCGAGATGCTTCAGATGCAATTAGTCGATCGACTCCTTCACCATAATCATTACCTCGAATCGGCCAATTAATCATCAACAATCCCCCTGGCAGCCTGCCGTAATTGAGAAATTGTTCGGGAGTGTAACCGTCCCAAGCACCGATAAATCGATCGGGATTTTCAATAGGCGGCGCGGGAATTTTTGGGGCAACAGCACCTTTACCAAAATCCTGCATGATTGCCACCCAAGTCGGAGCTTGCACCGAATAGCGCTCTGTGAGAGCATTAGAGGCAGTCGGCGCGCTGGGTTCTCCCCACTCGGCTTGGAATTCCCAACCCCAGCGGTGCCCAACTTCCGCTAAAGCCAGCAAATCTCCCAATTCCGTTGCATCCAAAGTGATTTTGGCCGAAACCGTAAAATCTGCAAACCGAACGCCAGAAATGCGAGATTCTTCGTATAGCACATCTTGAGCTTTTTGTCCACAAATCCACTGTAAGTTCGGCAAACATTTAACCCAATCAGCGAAAATTTCAGCACCGATGCGGGGATCGTAAGTAAAAAAACTTACCCAGCCCCAATCCAAACCTCCCGGCTGTCGCTGCTGGAGTTCCCGCAAAAACGCGCCCCACAAACCGGTTTGAAAAGCTGCTAATTCATTGCCATCGGGGGCAGCAACGCCTGCTGTTGTCAGCATTCCTCCCAGCCAGGGGAATTCGCTGACTAAAATAGTTTTGGCACCTCGGCGGGCTGCTTGCACGGCTGCTGCAGTGCCGCCGGTGCCGCCACCGACTACCAAAACATCTGCTTTTAAGACCGAAGACATGGGCAATACCATTTTAGATTTTAGATTTTAGATTGCGAAAGGCTCAGTCAGGTCATGAGTGCACTACGGATATATCTTCGGCGTTGGCGATCGCGAATTGAATTTTACTGTCTAAAGACTTGACAAATAATAAATCGGTAATTATACAACGAGCGCACACTTTTTTTACTAAATGACTGCATGAGCGATCGCAAATTTTGATTTCTCATTTTTGGCGCGTAAATATTGGCAATATGACACCGCGAATAACGATAATAGAAAAAAGGGAACAGCATCTATAAAGTTTTACGTCTTAATAATTTCCAAGTTACTAATTAACGGCTGAAAATGGAAAAAGGTTTTATTTTGTGGTTCACCGGGCTGAGCGGTTCCGGCAAGACAACTATCACCAAAGCTCTCGAACCCGAATTGAAGGCAAGAGGTTGCAAAGTTGAAATATTGGATGGAGATGTCGTTCGCACCAACTTGTCAAAAGGTTTGGGATTTAGCCAAGAAGACCGAGATACTAATATTCGGCGGATTGGATTTGTAGCTCACCTGCTGAGCCGCAATGGAGTAGCGGCAATGACAGCAGCTATTAGCCCCTACAGAGCAATTCGCGACGAAATTAGAGCAATGGAGCCCAATTTTGTTGAAGTATATATCACAGCGCCGTTAGAAGTGTGCGAAGGTCGCGATGTCAAGGGGCTATACGCTAAGGCGAGAGCAGGAGAAATTAAGGGTTTTACGGGAATTGACGATCCTTATGAAGAACCGCTCAATCCTGAGATTATTTGTTACACAGAGCGAGAAACTGTGGAAGAGAGTGTTAAAAAAGTTCTAAGCAAGTTAGAAGAGTTGGGTTACATTTGATGTTGGCGGGCTTGGATGAGGATAGGGGCAAAAAGCGATGGTGGTGAAAAGTTATTCACGCAAGGTGCAACTTGAGAAAAAATCTCACCCTTGTGTCCCCTTCGCGGAGAGGGAAAGGGAAGAATTTCTCCCCTTTGTTGCAAGGAGAGGGGCTCAGGGAGACATTTCCAGCAAAAGCTGCAAGCTTGGTGATTGGGCAAGCAATGCTGTCAAAAGTTTAATTGCCCAAAGTTTAACAGTGTCAGTGCTCGCGGCGGTGGGTTCATCTCCTGCCGCGGCCCAGCTTATGCCTCCTCCTCCTCCTCCTCCTGCTGATGCGGGTTCTCCTGTTCCTGTACCAGTACCGGCAGTGCCGGGATTGCCGGGATTGCCGGCAACTGAACCTTCAAGTGTACGATCGGAAGTTTACACTTTGGGAGCGGGCGATCGTATTCAAATGGACATCTTCAACGTCCCGGAATACAGTGGCCCCAACGGTCAACACCAAGTACAGGCAGACGGTTCCCTGAATTTGCCCTTAATTGGCAGCGTTTCGGTGTACGGGATGACCCTAGAACAAGCTTCTAATGTTGTTAAAGACAAATACGGCAAATACCTTAAACGTCCTTGGATTACCCTGAAACTGCTAGCGGCACGTCCTTTGCAAATTGCGATCGCGGGCGAAATTAACCGCCCCGGAGCCTATACAATATCCTCAGCAGCAGGCCCCGGAGGCACAGCAGAGCAAATGGGAACTCAAATGCCAACGATATCGCGGGCTCTGCGAATGGCCGGCGGAATTACCCAGTCAGCAGACGTGCGGCAAATCAAAATCCGCCGCCCCCAGCGCAACGCACCGGAACAAATTATTAGTGTGGATTTGTGGGAATTATTGCAAAACGGCGATTTGCGGGCCGATATGACTTTGCGCGACGGCGATACTATATTTATTCCCACTGTAACTAGCCTCAACCGCCAAGAAGCACCGACTTTAGCAGTAGCTAACATTACCGGACAAAGCACTCAACCAATTAATATTGCTGTGGTGGGCGAAGTAACTCGCCCCGGTACTTATACTTTGGCAAAAGAGGCTCAAAGTAGGGTACAAGAGAATGAAATGGGTGAAAATTCGGGTTTGTTTGCTGCCAGCGAAACCAACGGCGGGGAAAATGTTTTGCAGCAAACTGTAACGAGGGCAATTAAAATGGCGGGCGGCATTACGCCTGTAGCTGATATCCGACAAATACAAGTTCGCCGCCTGACGCGGGCGGGTACAGAACAAATTATTAATGTAAATTTGTGGCAACTTTTGGAAGGTGGAGATGTATCCCAAGATTTAGCGCTGCAACAGGGAGATACGGTAATCGTTCCCAAAGCCGAAAACCTCGATGAAACCCAAGATGAACAAGTTGCTAATTCTAATTTTTCACCGGATACGATTAAGGTGAACATTGTGGGAGAAGTCGTGAAACCGGGAGCGATTGCGGTGCTGCCCAACACTACTTTAAATCAAGCGCTGGTAGCAGCGGGAGGTTTTAATAAAGCGCGGGCAGAAATGGATTCGGTGAATTTAATTCGCCTCAATCCTAACGGCACCGTTTCGCAGCTAACTGTTAAGGTTGATTTTTCTGCAACTGCCAATGAAGAAACTAATCCCAAACTGAAAAATAATGATGTAATTATGGTAAGGCGATCGGGTCGCGCTACGTTCTCGGATAATGTAGGCGGGACTCTCGCTCCTCTCAGCCCCCTGTTAGGAATATTTCGGTTGTTCGATATTTTTCGGTGAGTTGAATAGACTGGCATTAAGACCTCATAAACCCGCTTTTTAGAAAAAATTGCGGTTTGGTAATGAAATATTTAGGAATCAACCGATTTCCTGAACTCCGCCACCAATACAGACGTTTAAACTAATAAGTTGTAGAAATCAAATGAAACCAGGGAAACAATCTCCAGTAGCACTGTTTAATCATAAAAAAGCCGCTGAACTGCAAAAAATGTCTTCTGGGCTTTATGAAGAAGATCAATTTTTAGGCAGAAACAAAACCGAGGCAGAAGAGTTAAGTTTTTGGGAAGTTTGCCGCAGTCGCTCCATCTTAGTCATCGGCGTAGCAGCGGCAGTGACTACCGGAGTTTTCGCCTGGACACTGAATCAAAAAAGCGAGTACGAAGGGCGCTTTCAATTATTAGTAGAGCCAGCGGTTACGCAAAATACTTTAGCCAAAATCTACTCCGGTGAGCTGAAACTGCAACCAGCGGCCCCAGCGACCCAAGAAAAAGGCGGTTTTGACTACGAATCCCAAATTCAAGTTTTGCAAAGCCCGCAAGTAATGTCGCCGATTATTAAACAGTTGCAGGCTAAGTATCCCGAAATAAATTACAACTACCTATTGAACCAAAAAGCAGATAATTTGCCGTTTTCTCAGGAAACCAGGCTGTCAATTAATCGCTTCAAAAATACGAAGATTATCGAAGTTAGATATCGGGATTACGATCCGAAAAAAATTCAGTTTGTTTTGGAAAAAGTTGCGCTAGGCTACCGCAACTATAGCGTGAAAGATACCAGAACTCAAATTAGTCAGACTCTGGATTTTGTGAAATCGCAAATTCCCAACCAGCGAAAGCGTCAACAAGCTCTGCAAACAGAAATTCAAAAATTGCGGCAGCAGTACAATTTCATCGATCCGCAAATTCAAACACAACAGCTTTCGCAGCAAATCAGCCAACTTCAAGCGCAAAGATTGGACGCGCAAACGCAGTTCAACCAGCAGAGATTGCTCTATTCCAATCTGCAAAATCAGCTCGGATTAAACCAGAAGCAAGCGCTGATGGCCTCGGCTCTGAGTCAAGCTCCCCGCTATCAAGGGATGCTGACTCAATTGCAACAATTAGAAGGGCAAATTGCCATTAACTCAGCTACGTTTACAGACGAAACTCCGCAAATGCAATTGTTGCGAGAACAGCGCAAGAACCTGATTCCTTTGTTGAAGAAAGAAGCCCAACAAGTTCTGGGAACTGATTTGGCTAAGGTAAATTCGCAAGTGCTGACTTTTCAAGATCCGGTGCGGATTAAGTTAATCGAGCAGTTTATCGGTACTGCTAATTTAATTCAGGTGCTGGGTGTGCGGAATCAAGTTTTGGAACAAGCTGCTAAGCAGTTGAATCAATACTCTCAAAAATTCCCGGTGATTTTGCGGCGCTATTCGGATTTGCAGCGCGAGTTGGATTTGACTAACAATACGCTGAATAGTTTGCTGGCCAAACAGCAAGCTTTGCAGCTTGAAGCTGTGGGCCAAACAGAGGTGGCTTGGGAAGTTATTGCTAAGCCGGAAATTCCACGTTATAAAAATGGCGAGTTGATGGCTGTTGCTCCGATTATGCCTTTGAATTTGGCTTTGGGGGGATTGGCTGGTTTGCTGTTTGGTATGCTGGCGGCGCAGTTGGCGGAACGGTTTAAAAATAAAACGGTGTTCCAAACTCCAGAGGATGTCAAACAGTCGATTCGCCTGCCTTTGTTAGGGGTAATTCCTGCTAGCGATAAAATTTTGAGACTTCCTCCTGCTGAGACAAGCCCGGTGGATGTGGCAATTTCGCCGATGCCGACGGATGCTTTTCAGGAAGCTTTTCGATCGCTCAATGCGAATATTCGCTTACTAAACGTTGAAACTCCGATTAATTCTTGCGTAATTACTTCTTGTCAAGTAGGTGACGGCAAGTCTACGGTAGCAGTAAATCTGGCGCGGGCGGCGGCTGCAATGGGGCAGCAAGTGCTGTTGGTGGATGGGGATTTACGGCGCCCGCAGGTACACGAAATGCTGGGTTTACCGAATTGGCAAGGCTTGCACAATGTGATTGCTGATGATGTGGATGTGCAACAGGTGATTGTGCGATCGCCCCGCGATGAAAATTTGTTTGTGTTAACTTCCGGCCCGGTTCCTCTCGATCCTACAAAGGTGCTTTCTTCCCGAAAAATGCAGCATTTAATGGCAGCTTTGTCAAGTCATTTTGACTTAGTTATTTACGATACTGCGCCGCTTTTAGGTTTGGCGGATGCGAATTTGTTGGCGGCTCACACTAATGGATTGATGCTGGTAGTAGGGCTGCATCAAACTGAGCGAGAGGCGCTGGTGTTGGCTTTTGAAGATTTGAAAATGGCGGGGATTCCGCTGTTGGGAATGGTGGCGAATAACGATAAAGGTAGCAGGTATTACTATCAGTCTTACGTGCAGGATTACGTCCAGGAACAGTCTGTTTGAGGGAGAGGAATTGAGAAATGTGTAGTGGAACAGGCCGTCGCGCCTGTTCTTGAGAATGCAAGGCGGGCGGGACACCCGACAAGATATTTCCTCGATCTTGCACCTTTAATTGTGAATCAAGCTGTCTGGGGCGGGCGGGACGCCCCACAAGAACATTTAACTTTTGTGGAACAGAACAGGCCGTCTAGCGTGTTCTGGTGATTTGTGCGTGATTTCAGAAAGACAAATTTTCTTAAGATTTGCGATCGAGACTCTGAACTATAATAAAAAGTAGAGAAATTTAAACAAATCGCGGCACTTGCAACTTAGCAAAATCTGAAAGAAAACGTGGCTGGTAAATTCCTATTTTGTAATACATTGATACAACTCCCTGCCTCGGCTCAAAACTAGCAGGGAGTTTTGTGTTTTTCACACAGGAGATGAAACAATGGCTATTGCTACTATCAACCCGGCAACGGGAGAAACGCTGAAAACTTTCGAGCCGATCGCGGATGAGGTAATAGAAGCTAAGCTGGAATTAGCACAGCAAGCTTTTAAGAAATACCGCCAACTGCCGTTTGAACAGAGAGCTCTGTGGATGCAGAAAGCAGCAGACATCTTGGAGCGCGATCGCGAAATTTACGCTGAAATGATGACCCTGGAAATGGGTAAAACGCTCAAATCTGCGATCGGCGAAGTGGAAAAATGCGCCTTAGTTTGTCGGTATTACGCCAAAAATGCCGCTCAATTTATGGCAGACGTACCGGCAACCACTGACGCTAGCAGCAGCTTTGTCCGCTACCAACCCCTGGGCCCTATTTTAGCCGTTATGCCGTGGAATTTCCCATTTTGGCAAGTTTTTCGGTTTGCGGCGCCGGCGCTGATGGCGGGCAATGTCGGCTTGCTCAAACACGCTTCTAACGTGCCTCAGTGCGCTTTGAAAATCGAAGAAATTTTTACGCTTGCTGGCTTTCCCGAAGGAGTTTTTCAAACTTTGTTAGTCGGCGCCGACAAAGTAGCTGATATCGTTGCGGACGATCGTATAAAAGCAGCAACTCTCACTGGTAGCGAACCAGCGGGTGAAAGTTTGGCAGCAAATGCGGGCAAAAATTTGAAAAAAGTAGTGCTGGAATTGGGAGGAAGCGACCCATTTATTGTGATGTCCAGCGCCGATTTAGCAGCAGCTTTATCAACTGCTGTTACATCCCGGATACTCAATAACGGTCAATCTTGCATCGCCGCCAAACGCTTTATTGTAGCAGAAGAGATTGCCGACGAATTTATCACAGGATTTGTGGAAAAATTCGAGCAATTAAAAGTAGGCGATCCGATGTTGCCAGAAACCGATATCGGCCCTTTAGCTACTCCCGCAATCCTCAAAGACTTGGACAATCAAGTGCAAACTTGCATCCAATCGGGAGCAAAAATTCTGACAGGTGGCCGCCCATTGTCAGAGAATGCCGGCAATTTCTACTTGCCAACTATTCTGGCAGATATTCCGCCGAATGCCTCTGCCCGTCAAGAAGAATTTTTCGGGCCCGTAGCTTTAGTATTCCGAGTTGCAGGCATCGATGAGGCGATCGCCCTCGCAAATAGCACATCTTTTGGCTTGGGTGCGTCAGCTTGGACTACAGTAAACTCAGAGAGCGATCGATTTATTTCCGAACTAGAGGCCGGCGCGGTATTCATCAACGGTTTAGTAAAATCCGACCCTAGATTGCCCTTTGGCGGCATCAAACGCTCCGGTTACGGACGCGAATTGAGCATCCAAGGAATGCACGAATTTGTTAACATAAAAACAGTGTGGGTGAAATAAGCTCCCACTCTATCAACCGATCGCACAAATCTACATCAGTCTGCGTTTATCTGCGTTTACCTGCGGTTAAAAATTCCCATTTAGTATTTTTGCGATCGGTTGAAAAAGAAAGACCCAAAACCCCCATTAACCGAGGAGAAAAACGGAAATGAACACAGCTCAACTCTTGGTAAAATGTTTAGAAAATGAAGGCGTCGAATACGTCTTCGGACTTCCCGGAGAAGAAAATTTAGAAATTTTAGAAGCCCTGAGAAACTCTTCAATTAAATTTATTACTACTCGCCACGAACAAGGCGCCGCTTTCATGGCAGACGTTTACGGTCGTCTCACCGGTAAAGCCGGCGTTTGCTTGTCCACCTTGGGTCCAGGTGCAACTAACTTAATGACAGGAGTTGCTGACGCCAACTTAGACGGCGCTCCTTTAATCGCAATTACCGGACAAGTCGGCACAGACAGAATGCACATAGAATCGCACCAATATTTAGATTTGGTCGCTATGTTTGCGCCCGTTACTAAGTGGAATGCTCAAATTGTTCGCCCCAGCACGACGGCAGAAATTGTCCGCAAAGCCTTTAAAGTAGCTCAAAGTGAAAAGCCGGGAGCAGTTCACATTGACTTACCTGAAAACATCGCAGCCATGCCGGCTGAAGGACAGCCACTCACCAAAGACAACCGCGAAAAAACTTTTGGCGCTTACCAAAGCTTGAATAAAGCTGCTGTAGCAATTTCCAAGGCTAAAAGTCCTCTACTTTTAGTAGGAAACGGCGCTATCCGCGCTAACGGCAGCGATGCTTTGACACAGTTTGCTACTCGATTGAATATTCCTGTAGCTAATACTTTCATGGGCAAAGGTGTAATTCCTTACACTCATCCTTTGGCATTGTGGACGACGGGATTGCAAAAACGGGATTACATTAGCTGTGCTTTTGAAGAAACGGATTTAGTGATTGCTGTTGGCTACGATTTGATTGAATATTCCCCGAAAAAGTGGAATCCAGAAGGAAAAATTCCGATTATTCACATTGGATCTCTGCCAGCAGAAATTGACAGCAGTTATATTCCTCTTATAGAAGTTGTGGGGGATATTTCTGATTCCCTCAATGAAATTTTGCAGCGTGCCGATCGCATGGAGAAAGTAGACCCTTTTGCTAAGCAATTGCGGGCGGATATTCGCGCTGGGTACGAACAATATGCAGCCGACGATGGTTTCCCGATCAAGCCACAAAAACTCATTTACGATTTGCGGCAAGTCCTGGGCCCGGAAGATATTCTTATATCTGATGTGGGAGCTCACAAAATGTGGATCGCGCGGCACTATCATTGCGATCGCCCAAATACCTGTTTGATTTCCAACGGCTTTGCGGCGATGGGAATTGCGATTCCGGGTGCGGTGGCTGCAAAACTCGTTTATCCCGATCGCAAAGTAATAGCAGCCACCGGCGACGGTGGTTTTATGATGAATTGCCAAGAGTTAGAAACTGCTTTGCGAGTCGGTACTAATTTTGTGACGCTGATATTTAATGACGGAGGTTACGGGTTAATTGAATGGAAGCAGCAAGATTATTTTGGTCATTCGGATTTCGTCAAATTTGGCAATCCCGACTTTGTGAAATTTGCGGAAAGTATGGGTTTAAAAGGCTATCGAGTGGAATCTGCAACCGATTTAATTCCGATTCTGAAAGAAGCCCTGGCTCAAGATGTCCCTTGCGTGATTGATTGTCCGGTAGACTATCGGGAAAATGCGCGTTTCAGTCAATTATCTGGGGATATGAGTTGCAATTTGTAAGAGTAGCTAGATCCCCGGCTTATTTAATAAGTCGGGGTTCTAATAATGGACATTCTTCGAGATAGAGTTTTGTAGCTTGTTTAAGATTGGCGATCGCTTATTCTATGGTTTCGCCTTGGTCAACTGTGTCGATTTCTGGACATTCGGCAATGTATCTATCTTCTTCTTTGTAAATGATGCCTGTGAATCTGTGAGTGTTCATAATGTTTTTGCTTCCATTTAGATAACGCTCAAGCTAGCATCCGGGCGTGAGCAATTTCTCTATCACCTATGAGACGGACTTGGGAGCTAAAGAGTGAAATAATAGCTAATGTTTTCCCCGTCAAGGTAACAAATTCTACTTCATATCCTACCCCACCTTGATGTACTAAAACAACTGTGCCAATATCGCCTTGGCTTAATTTTTTTTCGGGGATATCAATTGTTAAAACAATGCTGTCAAGTTCTTGAATCATTTTATTTTTTAATCTGGTGGATAGGCACTTACTAGCCTGGGAGTGTCGCCTCCGGTTTCAATAAACCAAACAGAACGCACAAAGGGTTTTCTGCCATCTGCTGCTAGCATTTCTCCTTCAATAACGTACCGACTGCCAAAAGGAGATTCTTCAATTTTAGCTAATTCATGGTCGGCGGCATGACGCAGCAAGGCAGTTGCCATGATTTCCCAAGCATCAACTGAAAAACCAAACCGTAAAAAAAATTTTGCTTTGCTTTTCCCGTCGCGGTGGGTGAGTGAGAGCAGATATTCGGTAATTTTCTTTTCAGGAACGACTGCTCTTTCATAATTGGGCAGTTTCAAGCACTCTCTCCAAAGCTTACTCTTGTATATTAACCAGAGTTGAGGCGATCGGTCAAGCAGGGGCGATTCCCTACGGGATAGCTGAGCCGCGCTTGCTTTTTGACAAGTTGGGTTGGGATGGGCGATCGCTATTACGTCATTATTCCGCACTGTTTGCTAGAATTATTTAAGTCAGCTCTAAGGACGGCTATGACTGAAGCTATCTCAACAAAAAATGAATATCAAATAACTGTGAGTTCTCCAGTTTGGCAAAGAGTTGAGCAAATTGCCGCAGAATTTAACGTGTCAGTTTCGGAACTATTGGAACAGATAGGCGAAGGTCAACTGAAAGTTGTTGCGGTTCCCGGTAATTCAGTAAAAGTGAGTGAGCAAGATATTGCAAATGCTTTTATTTGGTTAGCCGCCCAAACTAATGTAGCAATCAACGCCTACAAGCTACAAAAACTCATGTATTACGCTCAAGCTTGGTATTTAGGAGTTTACGGCAAGCCACTATTTGATGCAGATTTTCAAGCAGGAATTCACGGGCCGGTGATTCCTGATTTATTAGAAAAGTATCAACGACAATTTAGTGGGAAACCAATTACAGAGAAAATCGAACAACCGAAACTTCCCCAAAAGATTGGGGAATTTATCGAGGAAGTTGCGGAGGCATATTTTGAGTATGATGATGAAACTTTGGAACGAATGATTTGCAGTGAAAAACATTGGCTGGAAGCGAGAGGGGATTTGCCCAAAGACGAATCTTGTCATGGGATTATTTATCACGAATCGATGAAGAAATATTATTCGGGCCGTTTCTTCTCTAAATAATATAAGGGCGATTCCCTACGGGATAGCTGCGCCGCGCGTGCTTTTTGACAATTTGGGATGTAAGGGCGATCGCGCTTTCTCAGATTCAAGTATTCGGATTAGCTGTGGCCTTCGTGATTTAGCGGATAATCAGACCAAAATCCTTACGGATTTCTGCCAATTGTTTTACCCAAGTATTAGAAGCATAAATCACTTCCTCTTGCTTCTGGCGAGCCACTGCAATTTGCTTCTCAATCTCTCCGTAGAGTTTTGTTTCCACTTGGAGGACTGAAGAACTCATTAGTCCTCATAGCAAGGACTTTCGCTTTGAGGAAGCGGTTTCAACAAGAGCCGAACTATGGGTTATACCTTAAGTTGACACGCCTTGGGCAGTCCTATTTCCCTAGAATTAATCGCGGTAGGGAAACATGACTGCCGTTTACTCTGTATCATGTCCCTCGTGCAACCGGAAACAATATGATTCTATCTGAGTTTCGAGTTCTTTGACAAAGGCGATAAACTGACTCATATTCTCGCCACCAGCTTCAGCCCATTTCTGATCTAATTTCTCGTTCCTTTTGAACTGCATGGATATTCATTGCAACTGAAATAACGCCTATATTTAATCACACTAAGTAGGAAATATCCTATTTTTTGATTGTTTAGCGACACCCAACACTTCTGTCTCACATCTCATCACTTCAAACCCAATAATAAAGCGATTCCGCCGATCGCACCAACTACCCCTAAAACAGCCCGAATGCTCACTTTTTCACCCGCCAGCACCGCTAAAGGCAGTATAAATAGGGGACTGGTAGAACTGAGTGATTGAGCGATTGCTGCGGGTGCATATTTCAGCGAAATCTGTTGCAGAAAAATTCCGAGATATGTTCCTAAAAAAGCTGCTATAATTATTGCACCTAATAGTTTTGGCGCTTTTAATTGTTTGAAACTGTCAAGTTTTTTGGGGTTCAAAAAGCATAGCATGACTGCCATGCCCCCGCTCAAACGCAAGGCGGCTGTCCACAGGGGATCAATATCTATTTGAGTGAAGGCGGCGCGGGATAAAATAGCTCCGATGGCGTGGGATGTTTGTCCTAATAAACTAATGGCTAATCCTTGCCAAAGATGTTTTGATGGTAAGGTTGTTTCGGCTGTTCGTTCTGCAATTACCCACGCTACGCCGCAGATAGTTAAAAGAATGCCAGTACAAGCAATGGCCGATAACTTTTCTTGCAAAAATATTAAGCCCAATAAAGCTGTTAAAGGGGGAGATAGGGTTTCTAAAAGCAGCGTTCGCCTCGCGCCTAAATATTTTAAGACGATAAAGAAAGCGGTGTCTCCGATGCCAATTCCTAGGCAGCCGCTGATCAGCAGCATTGCTAAAATATTAGGGTTGATTGCGGGTAAGGGTTTACCTAAAATTAGTACAGTGGCAAGGAGCATGAAAAGGGCGATCGCACCTTTGAGCAAGTTTAGCACTACTGCGGGGAGTTGCTGTCCTACTCGCTGCCAGATGGTGGAAGATAGAGCCCAGACAAATGCAGCGCCTAAAGCGGCGATTTCACCCATAAAATCTGTTAACGGTTGACTGTTGACTGTTGACTGTTGTCCTTAGTTACCAATTCGCAATTCCCGATGCCCGATTCCCGATGCCATATAAATTAGGGTTCCCGGTAGCCTACCTGGAACCCTAGATTTATTAAGCTTTTTTAGCAGTGGGCGGTGAACATAAATCAATACCATCATGTCGGAATAGAGGAACGAAGCCATTCGCTTGCAGTTTGGGATTGCTTCGTTCCTTTCTTCGGACACCCAAGATATGTCTACCTACTGATTAACGTGGTGGTAATTGCGGAGATTGGCTAGGTTGAAATTGTGACCGCATATCTGTTCTTACCCAAGAACCAAAACGATCGGGACGAACGCATTCAGCATTATCTAATTCGTCTTTGAGTTTAGTGGCGAAAGATTCAAACATATCGACTAACGCCTGACGATCTGTTAAGCAACCTTGGAGAGCAATAAGTTGTTCCAGCGTCCAGTTATACAGTTGAGTGTCCCCTTGTTCAATGCGTAAATAGAACTGATTCTCAAACTGTGCAAGATTAGAGTAGAAGTTCTCAACTTCTGACTTGATCAAGTTCATATCTAGGTAGAATTGTTGCTGTTTCAATTCTGCAAAAATCGTATTTTTGATGTTCTGCGTGAAGTTTTGGTTCAGCTCATTTTTGACGATCGTAGATACATCATTACGGAAGTTGAGAATTTTGTTATCCAAGCTAACATTAATGCGATTGTCAAGATCGTTGACAATATTATTAGTCACTAACTGCACGTTGCTAGTGCTAGATTGATTAACAACCGTATTGATGCGAGCATCAATGTTAGATTCAATCTGCTGAATGACCAGATTTTTAATGTTTTGGCTTTGGTCAGCAAGTTTGAGATTAACTACCGCATTAATCCGCTGATCTATGTCGTGTTGAATTTGCTGAACAATTTGAGTGTTAATATCGTGAGATAGATTAGACACTTTCAGGTTCACGACATTATCGATGCGTTGATCGATGTAAGTTTGCATTTGCTGAATCACCAGATTCTTCACATTCTGGGTTTGATCGGAAATCTTGATGCTCACAACATTCTCAACACGCTCATCAATAGTATGTTGGACTTGCTGAATTACCTGATTAGTGATCTCTTGAGATTGATTGGCGATTTGGACATTAACGGAGTTACTAATGCGCTCATCAATATCAGTCGATATTTGATTAATTACCTGGGTATTAATCTCTGTAGACTGATTGGCAACTTTGATGTTAACTACATTCTCAATCCGTTGCTCAAGTTCAGTTTGCATTTGCTGAACTACGAGGTTCTTAACTTCTTGAGTCTGATTAGCCACTTTGAGATTAACGACGGCCTCAACACGCTCATTGAGTTCGGTTTGCATTTGTTGCAGCACTAAGTTTTTAATCTCTTGGGTTTGTTCAGAGATTCTTAAATTAACCTGCTCGCTAACAATGCGGGGAATTCGGGAAATAAATAAGTCGTTGAGATTTTTGTTGAAGTATCCCGACCAATTGTGGAAATTCTGATTAAAACTAACTTCCATTTGTTGGGTAAGAGTTTTAAGCATAAACTCCAGCCGTGCTACCTTCATCGCTAAGTCTTTAGCTTGAGTTTGATAGCCTTTAAGCAGCCATTTTTCCAAATTGTCCCAATAAGCTTCTTTTTTCTCGTTCGGGTCACCTGTTACTGTGATGGAAGTATTGATTTGGGCTGCCATTTGCTGCCACATTTGTTCCATCTGATCTTGGTCAAAAGTGAACCCAAATCCACTGCCAATATTGATATTTTCAGAACCCGGGCTAGTTGTACCACCAGAGCTAATTGTACCACCAGAGCTAATTGTACCACCAGAGCTAATTGTACCACCAGAGCTAATTGTACCACCAGAGCTAGTTGTGCCACCAGAGCTAGTTGTGCCACCAGAGCTAGTTGTGCTACCACCACCCACTACACTAACACTGCTTTCGCTGCTGCCCCTACCAGGTTGTACTGATGACTCTGCCTTTTCTCGCTCTACTTCTTCATCACTGATGTTGTTGATTTCTAAAACAACTTGCCCTTCGTTATCTTCTATGTATGTATCAAAAAAGAAGCCGGAGAGGGTGGTTTTTTGTTTGACTTCAAAAATAACGTCATCTTTGAAGCCATTTAAGGAACACCAACTTTCGCTAAGTTCAATTCCTGTCAACTTGGAGATAAATTTTCCTCCTTGAAGCAACAGTAACGCCCAAGGTTCTAATTGGAAATTTTTTGCTTCTGCTCCATAAGTGGCAGTGCTTTCCCGAATCTTGACGCGATAGTTCCCTGGGGCTAACTCGATAGAATTAGCATTTGCTTTTTTAAGAGTGGAGAGATAATTGCCATCCAGCGAATAGCAGTTTTCCTTGCTATCAACGGTTAAAGTTTGGGTACTAAACTGTTGATTGCCAGTGATTGAAACAGTGACTTGTCCTTGATTATCACCACTATAGATATCAAAGAATAAAGCACAGACTACAGCTTTTTCTTTGATGTCTAACTGCAATTTGTCGTTATAGCCGTTTAAAGTTGCCCAAGTTGCACCTGTCTCAACACCTGTCTTTGTGTTGATAAAGGTACTGCCATCAAGTCCATAAATCCAGAGAAAAACAAAAGGCTCACTGGCGGTATTGTCTGCACTATAACTGTAGCTACCACTGGTGATTTGGATGTCAAAAGTACCTTTGTCTAATGTCAGAGACTTAGCAACATTTTGTTGCAAGCTATTCATCTGAGCGGTATTGATAACGTAACAGTTTTCTTTGGTATCAATCGTTAACAGTTTCATAGTTTCGTCACCCGTTGTAGTAGTTGTTTGTGCACCTTGTGCCGTTTCAGTATTAACTTTTGAAGTGACGGTTGCGCTCACTTCTGCTGGTTGATAAACCGCAATTCCTGCCCAACGACCGCTAGGCTTGGTTTGAGCCACTAATGCGCCTTTACCTGTCTTGGTATTAATGCGGATTAATTGACCGTCTTTTCCCAAATTAAAAAATCTGCCAGTAACGCCATAAAGGACATTGCCAACAAATTCCATACTGCCAATACCAGGAAATCCGGTATCACCAATAGTTTTAACTTCGCTAGTATCGAGATTGCATCTAGCAAGTAATTTCTTCTTTTCGTAACCAATTAATGTGATATATGCTATGCCATTGCTATCAAAGGCAACTTCACCACAGTTGTAGTCTTTATTAGCTACGGTAGCTACTGGTGTACCTTTTCCTGTTTTGAGATCAAGGGCAATGAGTTGTTTAGCTGTGGTGGCATAAAGGGTTTGACGTTGGGCATTATAAGCCAAGCCGGCTGTAGCAAAGCCCGTATCCCCAATGACAGCCGTATCGCCCGTTTTGATGTCAATTTTTACGAGCTGCGTTGTGTCGCCTTCTCGATCGATGCCATAGAGCTGTGAATCAACAAAGGCAATATCATACACTTCTGTAATGATCTCACCGATGAATGTTGCTTTACCTGTGGCTAAATCAAGAGTATACAGTTTACTTAACTGATTTGAGACACAATCTTGGATATACACTGTCCCTGGAACCATAGCTAAATCCAAAGAAGATATATTGCTTGCCTGATTACTCATCTTTTTCTGTTTTTATTACATAAAAAAGCAGATGAAAGTAACAGTGCGGTTGGTCATCAGTTATTTCAACTGATTTTGGGAAAATACTCGGCTAGCAACGACAGCCACCAGCGAGTGCGAGATAAAGTGATGATAGATGCAGTTGGAGCTGCTTGGCTATTGAGCACAGAGCGCTTTATTACAATATCACTAGCTTTCCTCGCAGTGGGCGGGGAGAGAATCGAACTCTCATACCTTTCGGTGTCAGATTTTGAGTCTGATGCGTCTACCAATTTCGCCACCCGCCCTTTGTTTTGGTTTCACCTTAATAACACACCGATCGATTTCCTCCAAGCAAAGATTCATAATCTTTTGAACTTGCCCAGCGATCGATCTCTCTGGCGCGCAATACTGGTACAGGATGGGACAACTGAGCCGTCTGAGCTTGTTTGAGCATATCTCCGAATTGAGTGGTGCTGAGGTCGTAGGCTCGCGCCTGCGCTAAAAAGACATCTACATTCAGTTTTTGGTAATCACTTAATGTGAATCACTTAATGTGATATATGGTATTAAACTTGTTTTGCAAAACTGTTAATAAATCATACTCGAGGTTGCTGGTGACGGTCTTTCCGTTAGTGCTGATAAACTCTCAGCATCTGCTAGAATTGGTCGCCAGTTTTACCGCTCCGGGCATGACTATTACTCTATCTAAAGGCGTAGATAATTTTTTTTTTATTAATAAAACGTAACATCTTTCTCTTCTTTCAGTGGTGCGAAGTCAGCAGCAACGAGCAGGTTATCGATCTCGTACTCGCTCCATGCCATAGATTTGTGAATATACAACGGCAATATCATACACTTCTGTAATGATCTCACCGATGAAGGGGTTCTCCTGGCTATCGGGTGATTGATATAGATTATGTCTCTCTGGGTAAGAATTTCAGCGATTTTATTGCCAAACTTTTGTACTTTTCGATACACTTTTAACCACAAATCCAAGAGAACCGATGAGTGTTGCTTTACCTGTGGCTAAATCAAGAGTATACAGTTTACTTAACTGATTCGAGACACAATCTTGGAGATAAACTGTGCCTGGAACCATAGCTAAATCCACAGAAGGTATAGTGGTTGCCTGATTACTCATCTTTTTCTGTTTTTATTACATAAAAAAGCAGATGAAAGTAATAGTGCGGTTGCTCATGAGTTATTTCAACTGAAGTTGGCAAAATACTCGACTAGCAACCACAGCCACAAGCAAGGGGGATATCAAGTGATGAGATATGCACTTGGAGCTACTGGGCTACCTATCACAGAGTTCTTTATTAAGACATCACTAGCTTTTTTAGCAGTGGGCGGGGAGAGAATCGAACTCTCATACCTTTCGGTGTCAGATTTTGAGTCTGATGCGTCTACCAATTTCGCCACCCGCCCTTTGTTTTGGTTTCACCTTAATAACACACCGATCGATTTCCTCCAAGCAAAGATTCATAATCTTTTGAACTTGCCCAGCGATCGATCTCTCTGGCGCGCAATACTGGTACAGGATGGGACAACTGAGCCGTCTGAGCTTGTTTGAGCATTTCTCCCAGTTGAGTGCTGCTGAGGTCGTCGTACGCCCGCGCCTGCGCCAAAAACGCATCGACATTCAGTTTCGGAGCTAAAGTCGGCGAACCTCCGGCCAGTTTCATCAACAGCGATGCTACCACTTTTGGGTCTTGGGTGGCGAGCAAGGCGGCGCGATCGCACGTAAATTCTGCACACCGCAACCATTCCAACATTTGCGCCTGCAAACCCTGCGCGAGTACGGCTCCCACAGGCGAAATTTGGCCGGCGGCCAACACAATTAAATTAGCCAGAGTCAGGTAAACTCCGTGCTCGCACTTCAAATGCCCCAACTCGTGAGCAATTACTGCCTTAACTTCCTCGTCTGTGAGCAAATCAATCAGAGAAGTGTGCATCACCACAAAAGGCTGTTTTCCCCGCATCGCAAAGGTGTAAGCATTTGGCATCGGATGCTGGCGGACATAAAGCTGCGGCGGTTCCAAATCCAGAGTTTTGCAGGCATCCAACAGCAATTGATGCAGGTGGGGTAATTGATTTTCGCCGACTTGGACGCTGGAAGCCAGATTTTCCAGCATAAAAAACTGTTCGCCAAGTTGTCCCAGCAACTGCCGCACGATCAAATCCAGGCCGGGCAGTTGTTTGAGAGTGCTGGTAGCTTCCAAGTCTAGCGGGTGGCGAAACTGGTCTGCTTTTAAACCGATGAGGGGTATGTTCGACATTTTAGTCAGTTGGGAATGGGGAATTGGGAATTGGGAATTGGGCATGGGGCATGGGGAATTGGGCATGGGGAATTCTTTTGCTTCTTCCTTTTTTCCTCTTCCTTCTTCCTTCTTCCTTCTTCCTTCTTCCTTCTGACTACTTTAAACCCGATCGCACGGGATTGACAGGAGCCTCAGCAGTCGCCGGGTCTGTACCCTCTTTGACGCGCCGCAACTTAGCTCCCAATTTTTGCAGTTTCACCTCTAACTGCTCGTAGCCGCGGTCTAAGTGCTGCAAGCTGCTGATGGTGGTGACACCATCGGCTGCAAGTCCCGCTAACACTAACGCCGCCGAAGCCCGCAAATCTGTTGCCACTACCGGCGCACCCGACAGCCGCGACACTCCGCGCACAATCGCTACATTGCCTTTAAGGCGAATGTCGGCGCCCATGCGGTTGAGTTCTGCTACGTGGCGCAAGCGATTCTCAAACACGGTTTCTTTGATCAAGCTGTCGCCTTCGCTCAGCGTCAGCAAAGCCATAAACTGAGCTTGCATATCTGTGGGGAAACCAGGATAAGGCAGAGTTTCGATGTCTGTGGCCGAGTGAGTTTTGCCGGGAACTATCCGCAAAATGTCGGGGGATTCTGCAATAATTTTCGCCCCAATTGTCTGCAATTTGGCAATGACTGCGGTCAGGTGGTCGGGAATTACCGGCGACAAACTGATTTCCGAGTGAGTGATGGCTCCGGCTACTAAAAATGTTCCGGCTTCAATGCGATCGGGAATAATTGAATAGTCTACCGCGTGCAGCTTGGGAACTCCCGAAATGACGATCGTATTCGTGCCAGCGCCTTGAATTTTTGCTCCCATTGCGCGGCAGAAATTCGCCAAATCTGCGACTTCCGGCTCTTGAGCCGCATTTTCAATCACGGTTTCTCCTTCAGCCAGAGTCGCCGCCATCATCAAAGTTTCAGTTGCGCCGACGCTGGGGTAGTCCAAATAAATTTTGGCTCCTTTCAGGCGGCGGTTTGGCCCTTTGACGTAAGCGTGAACCGTGCCGTGGTCGATGTGGACTTCGGCGCCGAGGGCTTGCAGACCGCGAACGTGGAGTTCCACGGGTCGGGCACCGATGGCGCAGCCACCTGGCAAGGGTACTTTGGCAAATCCCAAACGCGCTAGCAGTGGGCCGATGATGAAGAAGCTCGCCCGCAGTTGGCTGACTAATTCGTAGGGGGCTTGAGCGTCTATGAGGTTGCTGGCGTTGATGTCTAGAACGTCGCCGTGCTGCTGTAATTTGACTCCTACAGCCGAGAGAATTTGCCCCATGCGGGCGACATCGACCAGACCGGGAACGTTGCGGAGACGGCAATCCTCTGGGCATAGCAGGGCTCCTGCCATGACGACTAAGGCCGAGTTTTTGGCGCCGCTGATTTTGACATGTCCTTTAAGGGGCTGGCGACCCCAAATTTGCAATACTTGTTGGTCGCTTTCAGGTGAAGCTGGCAGGTTAGATGAGTTCTGAGCTGGTGTAATGGGTTTGCCCTCCATAATTCGCTTCGTTACTTTATACATTATTAATTTTGGTTCGATTTTACCGGAAAGTTTTTATATGTCTAGGGGTAACATTTGGAATTCCGGGAATTATATTTGCTGGAATTCAGTAGGGACAAGGCTTTCAGGTTTAATCGCACAAATAATGTCGATCGAGTCTCATGAAATTATCTGTATCAAAATTTACGTTCATTTGTAGCGGTCGCTCGAATAGCAAATGTTATACCTTTGTCAACGATCTTTTGAAGTAAAAGCCGGCTGGGTTGTTGACAAAGGTGTAAGATATCGGTTCGATCGACAATGCCAGAAAGTTTACACATTGTCGATCGCCCCATTGCCTGTGCTAACCTGTGACAACAACCTAGAGCCAAAGCTACTCCTAGCATATGGTTCACATTAAACGGATCGAACTGACTAACTTTAAATCTTTTGGCGGCACGACGGCCATTCCCGTGCTGCCCGGTTTTACTGTGGTTTCCGGGCCCAACGGTTCAGGGAAGTCCAACATCCTCGACGCTTTGCTATTTTGTCTCGGACTTTCGAGTTCTAAGGGAATGCGGGCTGAACGTTTGCCGGATTTGGTGAACAGCGCCCAAAACAAACGCGGTACGATCGAAGCTAGCGTGACAGCGACTTTTGCGTTGGAAGATGTGGGAGAGGAATGGTTCGCCCGCGATGAAGATGAGGAGGAAAATGCAGCAGATGAGTTATCTGTTGAAGCAGAGGAAGTCGAAGCGATAGAAACTGCCGAAACTCAAGACAACAACGGACAATCATCTCCTGTCAATCAAGAATCGCCTCTATCTGTTGAAGAAGCCGAAGGGATAGAAATTACCGAAACTCAAGATAACAACGGCAAATCATCTCCTGTTAATCGAAAATCGAAAATCGAAAATCGAAAATCGGATGAGTTATCTGTTGAAGATGTAGAAGAGATTGAAATCGCAGCAACTCAAGACAACAACGGACAACTACTCGCTACTAATAAAAAATCCAAAATCCAAAATCCAAAATCGGATGAGTGGAGTGTGACGCGCAAACTTCGGGTAACTCGCCAAGGTACTTACACTTCAACTTATTACATTAACGGCCAACCTTGCACGCTGACTCAACTTCACGAACAACTCAATCGCTTGCGAATTTATCCCGAAGGCTATAACGTCGTGCTACAAGGAGACGTTACCAGCATTATTTCGATGAATTCTAAGGAACGCAGAGAAATCATTGACGAATTGGCAGGGGTGGCTCAGTTCGATCGCAAAATCTCTTTAGCTAGGCAGAAGTTGGATGAAGTTAAGGAGGTGGAAGAACGCAGCAGCATTGTAGAAAAAGAGCTGATGTCTCAGCGCGATAGACTGGCTTCCGATCGCACAAAAGCGGAAAAATATCAAAAATTGCGGGCGGAATTTCAAGAAAAATCGCAGTGGGAAATTGTGCTGAAATTCCGCCAGTTGCAAAAGCAAGAATGGAAACTGCGCGAACAAATCGAAGCGGGCGATCGCACTTCGGCATCTCTCACCGAACAACTGCAAACAATTAGCACCCAAATTCAAGCAGCAACCGCCGAACTTGACGCACTGAATGCCCGCGTTAAAGCTTTGGGAGAGTCAGAATTGTTGGCTTTGCAAGCGACGATTGCCACTCAGGAAGCGGAAAGGCGACAACTGCAAAACCGCAAACAGGATTTGGAAACAACTGCTGGGCAAATGGCGGCTAGCATAGCACAAACCGAGGAAGAAGTTCGGCAATTTAAACAAAGTTTGGAGCAAATTGAGATTGAAATATCTTATGTTAAGTCTCAGCAGGGGAGTTTTCAGGAACAGCGGGATGCAGCCCAGCAAAGTTTAGATGAAAGTCGGGAAGTTGCAAATGCGATCGCCTCCACGGCAGAAGCTTGGGTACAGCAGCAAACGGAACTGCACCGCCAAATCGAAACAATTCAACAAACTTTGGAACCGCAGCGTACAGAACAAGCTACCATTGGCGAAAGAGCCGATCGCCTGCAAAGTCAAATTCAAGAACAAAACCAATCGCTGCAAGTATTGGAACAGGAAATTGCAGCGAAAAAAGAGCAGCAATCTCGCCTTGTGGAAACCAAAGGCGTGGCATCTTTGCAAGTAGAATCGCTGAATCAAATTTTAGTCGAAGCTGAACAAGAATTGCAACTGCAACAGGAAACTCAAACTCGTTTGTTGGAAGAACAGCGGGAAAGACAGCGCAAATTAGACAAACTAGAAGTGCAGTTTCAAGCACTGCAAGAAGCGACGGGAACGTTTACGGCAAAAATTGTCGCGCAAAGCGGAATTGGCGGAGTTTGCGGCTTGGTGGCGCAACTCGGCAGGGTAGAACCGCGCTATCAGTTGGCGCTGGAAATAGCGGCGGGCGGGCGCATGGGAAATATGGTGGTGGAAGATGACAGCGTGGCTGCTGCTGCGATCGAATTGTTGAAACAAAAACGGGCGGGAAGGATGACGTTTTTGCCTTTGAATAAGATTAGAGGCGGCAGGTATTCGGTGAATGAAAATTTGCGGCGCGCGGCTGGGTTTGTGGATGCGGCTGTTAATTTGATTGATTGCGATTCGCGGTATCAGGAAATTTTTGCTTACGTTTTTGGCAGTACGGTTGTGTTTAGCAACCTCAGCGACGCCCGTCGCTATTTGGGACAGTACCGGATTGTCACTTTGGACGGGGAAATTTTGGAAACTAGCGGGGCGATGACTGGGGGAAGTTCTACTAATAGATCTACTTTGCATTTTGGCACGGTTGAGGCTAGTGAGGCTGCTAGTGAAGCCCGAACGATCGCGTCTTTGCAAGAAAGGTTGGAGGAAATTGAGCGGATTTTGGAACGGTGCAAAATTGCGATCGATCGCGCGTCTGTTGCAGTCAAAACTCGCAGCCAAGAATTGATGGAAGCGAAACAAAATTTGCGCGAACATCAGTTGCGGTTGGAACAGTTGGATTCAGAAATTAAGAATTTGCAAGCGCAACAGGAACAAGTGCGATCGCAAATTGCGAAAAACACACAGGAATTAACTAATTCGCGATCGAGATTGCAGTTGCTGGAACGAGAATTGCCCGCACAGGAAACTCAATTGCAGCAGTACCGGCAAACTTTGGCGCAGTTGGAAGAGTCGAACAGTCACAGCGAATGGCAGCAAATGCAATCGGGTTTGCGCGCTCTGGAAGCGCAACTGCAAGAGCGAGAATTGGCTCTGAGAAACGTCCAGCAACGCCTTGTAGACTTGGAAAATCAATTCGGTCGTTTGGAAGACAAAATTAAGGAAGGCAGCGAGAAATTGCAGGAATGGCAAGTCCAGCAAAACGCGGGGGCGGATGCGATCGATCGCATTGTTTCGCAGCAGTTAGAACTCGATGGACAAATTGCCGCAGCTAAGGCGGCTTTGGGGGAAATTGAGGAAAAATTGGGCGTGCAGAAGGGAGAGCGCGATCGGGCGGAATCTCAATTGCGAGAACAGCATTTAGCCAAACAACAGTTACAGTGGCAGTTGCAAAAACTTCACGAAACTCAGCAAGAACGCCGGGAACAATTAGCCGCAGTCCGCACTCTATTGGAAGCGCAGCGGGCGGAAATGCCCGACCCCGTGCCGTCGATTCCTGAAAATGTCGAGAAAGCCAATTTGACGGAATTGCAGCAGGAAGTAAAGGCGATCGCCAAGCGCATTCAAGCTTTAGAACCAGTCAATATGCTAGCCTTGGAAGAGTACAACCGCACTCAAGAACGCCTTCAAGAATTAAGTCAAAAATTGACGACATTGGAAGGAGAACGCACTGAACTGCTGTTGAGAATCGAAAACTTTACCACACTCAGGCGGCGCGCTTTTAAAGAAGCTTTCGACGCCGTTAACGAGAACTTCCAGACTATCTTTGCGGAACTTTCCGAAGGCGATGGCTATCTCCAGCTAGATGACCAGGAAGACCCCTTCAGCAGTGGCTTGAATTTGGTGGCTCACCCGAAGGGCAAACCCGTACAGCGGCTGGCTTCCATGTCTGGAGGCGAAAAATCATTGACAGCGCTGAGTTTTATTTTTGCGCTGCAACGCTACCGCCCGTCTACGTTCTACGCTTTTGATGAAGTGGATATGTTTCTAGATGGGGCAAATGTGGAGCGATTAGCTAGAATGATAAAACGACAGTCTGAACAAGCCCAGTTTATTGTTGTGAGTTTGCGGCGACCTATGATTCAATCGGCTGAGCGTACAATTGGCGTTACTCAAGCACGGGGAGCTTATACTCAAGTCATAGGGCTGAAGTTGTAGTCCCGGAGTTTATGTTAACGCTCGTGTTGAGTGATATATGTACTTAATAAATCAGGATTAAAGTTAGAATGACATCCGAACAAATCTGCCAACGCTCCGATATTCTAGGCACTCAGGTCATCACCCGCGACAGAGGTAAACGCTTGGGGGTGGTTAGTCAATTGTGGGTGGACATTGACCGGCGGGAAGTTGTGGCGATCGGTCTACGTGATAATATATTCGCGGTCGCTGGAATGCCGAAGTTTATGTTCCTCAGCAATGTCAGCGAAATCGGCGACGTGCTGTTGGTGGAAGATGAGAGCGCGATCGAAGATGATGTTGATGTTGAAGTCTACAGCATTTTGATTAACAGCGAAGTTATTACCGAAACTGGCGAACTTTTGGGTAGGGTGCGGGGCTTTAGGTTCGACCCCGAAGACGGTAAGTTAGTTTCTATAATTATCGCTTCTCTGGGAATCCCCCAAATCCCCGACCAAGTTCTCAGCACTTACGAGTTGGGGATTGAGGAAATTGTCAGCAGCGGCCCGAATCGCTTGATTGTGTTTGAAGGTTCCGAAGAAAGGCTCAGGCAGCTTAGTGTGGGTTTGCTGGAGCGCGTTGGTTTGGGCCAAGCACCTTGGGAACGAGAAGAGGACGAGGCAGGTTATTATCCGAAACCCGTGGCTACGGGAAATCAATTGGGCCCAGGCGTGCGGATACCTGCACCGGAAATGCGGAGCCGCGTAGCTGCGCCTGCGGTGGAGGAAGTTCCTTGGGATGAGGATTTAGAGTGGAATCGGCCTGCGGTTCGCCAGCCGCCGATGCGCGCGGTGCAGGTACAGCAGCAGCAAATCGAGGATTACGAGGATTACGAAGAGGATAATTGGGGCGGCGAGGAGGACGATTACGAGGAGGAAGAGTACGAGGAACAGCCGCAATACACTCGCGCCGAGATTTCTCGCCCGAAGCAGCCGGTGGTGGAGTACGAGGATGATGTGGAGGCTGATGCTTGGGCTGACGATGAGGCACCGAAGCCTTACCAGGCTCCTCGGGTGAATATCCCTGAGAAAACTAAGACTCCTGAGTACGAGGAAGAGCCTGGTTATTAGGAATCACTCAATTAGCTGAAACCAATATTTTGCACTCTTTTTAAGAACGGGCAAGATGCCCGTTCCACAATCAAGTTTATTTTTTGTGGAACGGGCTTCTAGCCCGTTGCTGATATTGGTGCAAGATGTGAGTTTAAACTGAGATGTTGCACCATTCTTAAGAACAGGCAAGATGCCTGTTCCACAAAGAGTAGATTTTCTTGTGGAACGGGCTTCTAGCCCGTTGCTGATATTGGTGCAAGATGTGAGTTTAAACTGAGATGTTGCACCATTCTTA
>NZ_JAUBSH010000077.1:27457-32927 GCF_036704705.1 Microcoleus sp. K1-B1
AACAGGCAAGATGCCTGTTCCACAAAGAGTAGATTTTCTTGTGGAACGGGCTTCTAGCCCGTTGCTGATATTGGTGCGCTCAATCTAATTAAATTAGATCCATGAACTAGATAATACTGGCATGGCAGTTTATTATACTTTTGCTGACGTTTCATATTATGTTAATGATCGAAAAAGATTTTGCTAAAAATGTTGCTTTCAGATTAATAACATATCTAATTTTTCCAATTTTTTTATCCACCACCACGGCTGAAATTGTCTTAAGATTTGCGGGATACAAACCCTGGCAAATAGAAAATGTTGATGTTGCCGTCGAACCAAAAGGCAACTTTTTTACAAAAGACTCGCAACTCGGCTACAAGCATTTGCCGGGTAAATTCAAGGTAACACTTAACGGCAATTACTCATTTAATGCAACTCATCTCAATAATAGTCTCAGAATAACACATCCACTCAATACTTACAATTTATCCTTAAGAAAGCCGGAAATTTGGATATTTGGCTGTTCTTTTACCTACGGTTGGTCATTGAATGACAGCCAAACTTATGCTTGGTTGCTGCAAGAGAAATTACCCAAATATGAAATAGTGAATTTCGGAGTTAACGGCTACGGCACTCTGCATTCGTTGATTCAATTCAAAGAAGCACTCAAACAATCAAATAAACCCAAAATTGCGGTGATTGCTTATGCGGGATTTCATGACCGCCGCAATACTTTGTTAAGGGCGAGACGAAAGCAAATGGCTGCTTGGAATAAACTCGGTATTCTATTTCAGCCCGATGCTAGGTTGAATGGAGAAAATAATTTTACCTACAAGATGGCAAAAGTTGAATATCACGAGTTCCCCCTAATGCGGGTTTCTGCATTAAGCCATTTTTTGGAGGTTAATTACAATCAATTTGAAGAGGGATTGTACAAAAGTCACGAGGTGTCTAAGGCAATTATTGAAGAGTTTAACCGGGTGGCTGAGGCTAATGGTGTTAAGTTAGTGGTGGCGGGAATTAATGCGGGTTCTGCTAAGATGTTGGGGGAGTTAAGTCAGGAGGGAATTGCTACGGCGGATATTTCGGTTGATTTGAAAATACCTGCCAATAATAATTTACCTCATGACCTTCATCCAAGTGCGATCGCGAATCGGCAATATGCAGAAAATTTGGAAGGTTTTTTGCAAGGTACTGTTTTAAGGTAAGTTAATGAACCGCGAAGGCGCAAAGGGCGCGTTCGGCGAAGCCGTTCCCGAAGGGTAGGAAGAGAGAAAGAGGAAGTTTAGAAGTTATTTAGGGTTGCTAGACTGATGGGATTATTTGATTTTGTTTCTTTTAAATTGCCTCGAAAATTTCTAATTGATGGGTTTTTCCTTTTTTTACTTGTTCTCCTCACAGTTGCAGTAACATCAATCTATGTATCCAGCGAACATACTTTTTATTGGTGGGATTACGCGGGATACAATACCGCTACAGTCAACACGGCAAATTTATTTCGAGAGTCGCCAGATAAAGCATGGCGCGGAGTTATAGAATCGCTATCTAAGGAAAAAAACCTATTAATCTCTTTGCCGTTAGTGCCGTTTATTCTCTTATTTGGCGAGTCTCGGCTGAGTTACATTCTCAGCGTATCCCTGATTTATGTGCTGCCGTTTCGCCTGTTGCTGGGGGCAATTTCTGCAAAGCTAATTCCAGTTTATTCCCGCCGGGTGTTTTGGTCAACTGTGCTGCTGAGTTTATTAATTCCCATGAGTTGGATACCGACTCTGCGGGGATATCTGGATACTGGCGGCTGTGTGTTTGTAGCTTTGGCAATTTTGGTTTATTTGCATGATGTTAAGCTGAAATCTTGGTGGAAAATCCCGTTAATTGGGTTTTTGCTGGCGGCGGCTATTCTGTTGCGGCGCCATTTTGCTTATAGTGCGATCGCATTTTTTGGTGCAGCGACTTTACAGGCTTTCATCGAGTTTATTATACTAACATACCGTAACCAAACCGCATTGTCGTCTCCCAAAGACAAGGACGCGGTAGTGCCGTTTCCCTACAGATGCTTGTTTGAATCCGGCATCAAATTGGGTTTGATAGCTGCAACTAGCTTGACTATTTTAATGTTGGTAGCGGGAGATTTTACTCGCAGTGCTCTGACGGTTGACTACCGCAATTTGTATGTCGCTTGGAGTTTGCCTGTAAATGATATTTTAACTCGTTATGCGGATTTTTACGGGTTGGGAACTTGGCTGCTGGTACTGATTGGTTTTTCTGCGGGAATTCTCACTCGAATGCTGGTTCCGGCGGCGGCTATTTTTGTTTCGTTGTTTGGCGTTTTGTCGCTGCTTGAATGGCTGTTAGTGTTGCGTTACGGCTACTTGCACTATACAATTCATATTACACCGATCGCACTTTTAGGACTATCCACATTTTTCTGGACAACTTGGCTGACACTCAAGGGAAAAGTCCGGTATTTCATGCTGGGCGCGGCGGGTTTGTACCTGGTTGTGAATGCCGCAGTCGGGTTAATTCCTCTCAAAATTGATTTGCCAAGACTGTTTGTGGGTAATTTTGCGCCGTTAGTGCGATCGGACTACGACGAAGTTGTAAAATTAGTAGAGTTTCTGCGAAAATTAGCACCGAATGAAGAACCGATTTATATTGTCGGTGCTTCTAACAATTTCAATGCTAACATACTCAGACAAGCTAACCGCAAATTAAACCCGCCGGAGGGTTGGTGGAAATTAAATACAATCGGGAGGCCGCAAATTGACTCGCGCGATACTTACCCGCTACCGGAGTTGTTGCAGTCACAATATGCCGTGGTTGCTGTACCTTTTCAGCAGGTGTTACCGACTGACGAACAAGTTTTGCGATCGCACGAACAAGATGTTGTTAAAGTTGTGTACGATGCCTTTATTCAAAACTGGGAAATTGTCCGCGATTTCCAATTGCTACCGGAACAGTTTAAGCTAGAAAACGGGGTGACTGTCAGCGTTTACCGGAGGATGCGGCCGACTGATACAGCAACGGCAGTTAGGACTCTGGAGGCGATGCAGCGGCAAATAGTCGATAGACCAGGCACGCAGTTAGATTGGATTAGTTTGCATCAATCAATCTACACAAGTGCCAATTATTCGGTCAATCAAGAATCGGATAACTTATATAATATTGTAACTCATCCAATTAAAAACAGCAAGAAACTCGATACATCTTTCCTGTATTTAGGTTCCATTTCAGACAAAGTAAAAGTTACCGGCAAACTCAATTTACCTAACCAACAATGTCCGGGAGTTGCCCTGCGCTTGACTTTGTGGGACAAGCAAGGTAAATTAGTAGACTCAGCAGAGATGGCTTATAGTCCAAAAAGTGCGATCGGCTTAAATCTATTAGTTGAGGGCAAAAATCCGATTTATCTGCTGCTTGAGGTATTGAGTAGCAGCAAACAGGATTTAACAAACCAATGCCGACTGGAGATTAACAATTTGGCTGTCAGTAGGTAAGTGGAACCGTCAATGCAAAAACATCAAAAATCCCACTGGTATTTTAATCTATCTCTCTATACTGTTGTCATCATCGGTTCCCTGATGGCTACTGGCTATATTTTCCCCATTGGAGGCAATTTCCCCGAAGTGCCACCCATTCAATTTATGTTAAATCCTGAACTCTACAAAAATGACTATTACGTTCAGGAAATGGTTAAATTCAATCCGAGATACTACTATTATTATATCATCTATTTGCTCGCAAACTTAGGAACCCGCATTCCACTAGCGCACTTTATTTATCAATTCCTCGCCTTCGGTTCATTTATCCTAGCTTGCTACGCAATTATCAATATCTATACTAATTCAAAACTACCTGCCGCAGCGATGGCTTTTTTATGTATAGCCGCTTCATTTACAGACGTTGGTAACACGCTGATATTTTCCACTAAATCAGTACCCAGTATCTTCGCAATGGGTTTCGCAATCTGGGGAATTTACTTTAGTTTGCGCCAGAAATGGCTGACCGGATATTTCTTTTTTGGACTGGCTTGTCTGCTGCAATTTTTAGTTGGTTTGTTGCCGGGATTGATGATGATTCCCGTTTTAGTTATTGAATCTGTAAAACAGCGGAAGTTCAAAACATTGATTTTGGCGATCGCACTTTTAGCAGCAATGGCAAGTATTGTTTACATACCGATGTTATTAACAGGTACTACGAGCACTCACACTATCGACAACGCCGAGTTTGTCTACATTCACGCGAAAGTCCGCAACCCCCACCACATCCTCCCGTCAAATTGGGATGTAGGGAATTGGTTCAACTTTATATGTTTCATAATTGGTGGCTTGCTGTGCATCAACAATTCCGATTTATTACCAAAAGAAGACAAGATTAATTTTTCTGTAATTGTTGGCACATCAATTTTTGCATTATTTCTAAATTACGTATTTGTCGAAGTTTACCCTTTGGCTTTTATCGCCAAACTACAGTTAGCTAGAACCGTACCTTTTGCTCAATTAATCATATTTATTGCGGTTGCTTTGACGGTCGATCGACTTTACAGAGAAAAACAAATAGCTGTTAGCTTGTTGCTGTTAGCTGTACTAACTTTGCCTTTTAGGGGTATCCTATTCCTAGGATTATCAGTTTGGCAAACAAAAAAATACGTATTTCCCAAACGATATAATATATTGTTGTGGATTTTAGCAGCAGGAACGGTAATTTTCAGCTTGATATATCCGGTGACTGATTCATGGGAAATAATGGGCGATCGAATAATTAGCATCCCAGTTTTTTTCTCAATTCTCGCCTTCCCATTCATTTTAGAAAAAACATCCCTAGCTACATCTATCAAACAAACTCTAACTCACACATTAGCCTTAATAACTACCGCCACCTTAGTTTTTGGAATAGCAGGAATTCTACCCAAACCTATATTAAATGTATTTCAAACAAGAGTTAATATCAATGCCGTTCCCAGAGACGACTTAAGCAAATTAGCTGTGCGATTTTCGCAAATTAGCAGCCAAGATTCACTCGTATTAATTCCACCTTCAGTTACCAGCTTCCAGTTTTTTTCCGAAAGAGCGATTGTCGTCAACTTCAAAAACTTCCCCTTTACCGAAAAAGGTATCAAAGAATGGCAAAATCGCATGGAAACCGTTTTAGGAGTCCCCTTAAACCCGCAAATGATTTGGGGAGGGAATGAATTTTTCATCCGCCGCAGTAGTGCGGATTTAGTCAAAGTAGCCAGAAACTATCAGGCTGATTATATCCTGACTCGTACTGACTGGCACCCAAATATTCAAGGGGAAATCGCAGACAAACAAGGCAAATGGATACTCTATAAAATTAGGTAATAGGTAATTGGTAAAACTTGTGAAATCCCAATCTAACTTTTAGATTAGTCAGCAGAGGTAGACTTTGCTTGTCTAAGTAGGTAGGCGGGAAAAAACCAATCTATGTAACAAAATATTAAGTTACCTAATTGGAGTTAAACTTAAGACGT
>NZ_JAUBSH010000078.1:0-32423 GCF_036704705.1 Microcoleus sp. K1-B1
AACGGCATTGGCTATGCGACTTTCGCTCAAGTAGTCAATCAGAGAACGGTGCGCGTTGTTCCCGTCAACGGTGCGACAACGGATGCAGGTAACTATCCTTACAAGCGGCAGTTGTACTACGCTTACAAAAATCCTCCTAGCCAAGCAGTTAAGGATTTCTTGGGCTACGCCACTTCTTCGGAAGGACAGAAAGCTATGCTGGCCGGAAATTGAGCCTTTGCAAACATCCGACATTCACTGAAATAGTCCACCAGACTGAAGTCTGGCGCTACACAAGCTTGCGTCCGCGCAGGCGGACTTCTTCTTTAACCGGAACTTATATCAATTCCGCCTGCGCCGGAATGATATCATATCCGCGCTTGATCGTCATGGTAAAGTCGAATGAAGCTGCCAACAAATATCAACGCAACTTTCAGTTTTTTGACTCACCGTCAACTGTTAACAGTTAACAGTTAACAGTCAACAGTCAACAATCATGAGGAGTGCAACCGGAATCGCTATGAGGTAGAACCCCAATTTGGTGGGTAGCGGGCTATCACCAACCTACTAAATTGGGGGGTCTTACTTCACGAATATCTTTTGAATACTGCTGTCACTTTTTTGAATAAATTCCCGATCTTAGGTATCTCTATTAAGATGTGATTACCCTGGCATTGTGTAATCTACCAAAGAAATTGTGCGTATTCGTAATCGCTATTCGCACCTTAAAAAAGATAAATTGTGCAGAATTACCGATCGACTAAAAACACAATTTTCACTTCCCCAATTTCATCGCATTTCAGGAACTCTCACCGTCTCTGTAGGCGGCATCATGGCTTCTTTAGCATTCAACTTTTGATTCAACTCCCGAATCCGGCGCGACAGCAAGCGAATAATATTCACCGCAATTCCCGGCGTTTCATCAATCGCATCGTATAGCTGCATTTGAGTCAGCATCAAACACTCGGATTGTTCGACAGTAGAAATAGAAGCCGATCGAGGTTCTGCATCAAAAAGCGACATTTCCCCGAAACAAGCCCCCGCTTTCAACTGTGCCAAATCTCGATCGCCTATATGCACCCGCACCGTTCCCGATACCAAAATATATAGAGACCGACCTTCTTGTCCTTCCGTAAAAATCCTGTGCTTGGAAGGAAATGAAAGTTCATCCATTACCGATGCTAGACGCACGAGAAAATCATCCCGCAGTTCCTTAAAAATCGGAACCTCCCTCACAAACAATAGGCGTTCGACGCTTGTTAACATAATGAGATGCAATGATTAATTTAAACTTAAACAAAGGAAGAGGAAGAGGCATTGGGCATTGGGCATTGGGCATTGGGCATTGGGCATAGTTTCTTTTTGTTCCCTCTTCCCTCTTCCCTCTTCCTTCTTCCTTCTTTACCTTTTCCCCCCAGCACCCAACTCTGCCATCATTTCTTCAACTTGAGCGGATACCAAATTATCGGGGTCATTTTGCAGCCTGGGCAACAATTCGACCAAAGCCCGTGGCGAGGCTATTTTCAAATAGGCTAACACTGCTTCGCGGACAAAACCCGTCGGGTGTTGCAGACAGACGAGAGTTTGTTGAGCCGTAAGACTCCAGCGCGCTTCTCTCGCCAAGTGAAAGCAGCAGGCCAAGGCCCAATCCGAAAGGAAGTGGCGCAATTCTAGCAAGCGCCGCAAACGATCGCTAGGGGCTAGAGGTTTGTAAACCATCAATTCCGAGAGGTTGCTCAATTTTTCTCTTTCCGAGTGTTGGTCTAACAAATTGATGAGCGATCGCTTCCTAGCTATATCCACAGTATTATCGAGAATTTCCAATCCCCTAGCAACCAAAGAAGGTTGGCCAGAAGCGATGTTGAAAGCAGCGGCTTGTACCGTGTCCAGGGGATAAAGAAACTTCATCAGCAAAAAACACCGTTCCCTAGCATCAGCTTCCAACCCCGCCAGAGCCCGCTGCAACAATTGAGCCGTATCGTTCCCTGGTTCGCGGGCGCTTTTGGCATCTCGCTCTGAGAAATTGCCGTAGCTTGTTACCCCAGACAAATCTACCAGACCTGCATAAATTTGACCGATAAACATTAACTCCTGTTCGATAAGAGTTTCCAAGCCGCTACGGCCGATGCGGTCTAGAACCCCTTCTATCCCCGCTTCAGAAGGCATTTTCAACAGGATGCGGAGGATATTGCGCCTCGTCGTTCCCCAAGCCGTCATCAAATTGCTCACCAAAATGTCGATCGCCTCATTTGTCCCAATTTGACCCAGAGCCGTCCAAGCTTGCAACCTGACCAAATCCGACTTGTGGATGTCCTCAGCCAAATAAACGAGCAAAGGAATGGCATCGTTGTGAAGTTTGACTATAGCCTGCAAAGCCGCTTCCCTAGTCGATTTGTAACCAAGTCCGCGCAGCAGCGAAGGATAATATTCTTCCGAATGAGTAGACGAAATCACGTCTAACAGAGCGCAGCGCACTCGCAGAGATTCATCTTGCAACAGATTGGGGATATGCAGCCGCAGTCCTTGCAAATAATCAGCTTCTCCCAGAGCCCGCGTCCCCATAACACGTTCCCGCTCTTGTTTGTGCGTCAGCATTTGGCGCAGCGTGTTAGTGGCCTCTGCCTTTTGCAGGCGATCGCCCCTTCTCATAATTAAAGCAGCCGCCGTACCCCGCACCACCGGATCGACCGTCGGCTGCAAGTAAGGCCGCAAGCTCTCAATATTCGGTTCAGCTTCCGTCAGCCAGATGTAACGCAAAGCCAAGGCCAGAACCTCCGGCGGCAAAGATTGCTGCGATAGTGCGCGGACAGATTCTAAATAAGCGGGGTTCGGGTGTTGCAGCATCGTTTCCAAGCTCTGGCGCTGCAAACCAGGGGACAGGGAATCGAGGAGGGGAGCCAGAACTTCTCCGACATTTTTGGGGTCAATTTGCGTCAGGAGTTCTATGCAAGAGCGCTTTTCATCTTCGCCCCCCGGCTTTTGTAGAGTTTCCACCACTGCGCGCTTGAGAGCTTTGAGGTCAACGTCTGTGACGCCCAAGCGCCCCCGCTCCGCACTTTTGACCAACAAACCCACGTATTGAGAGCGGATCAGCCATACAACAAACACCCACAACAGTGCCAATATGACGATCGCGCCAATAAATATCAAGCTTTGCTGGTCGTGAAATACCTCTTCATTTTGCTGGGGAAGTATTTTGCCTGTCACCCACAGCATAATCAGGATGCCTACTCCTGTAGCTCCGCAGGACAAAGGTTCGCCCACACCGTTGACCAAAGTTTGAATTCCCGATCGAATATTGTCGGGAATCGGTTGAAATAAAACCGGGCTAACGGTTTCCAACAGCGTGTAGTGCAGCAGTTCGTCTAAAAATCTCAGCAGTATTAGCCCGATGAACACAGATACTAGCTGGCCCAGAGATGCTCCTATGGTCAGCACCCCGAGTATAGCGATGCCCGCCGGCAAAATCATCGCCGTCACGAATACACCGATTCTTTCCACCAACCTGCTCGAAGCGAACCACTGAGTCGCCACTTGAAACAGGCCTTGTATGCCTTCATAAATGCCCAGGAAGCTAGCGATCCAGCTAGCTCCGTCCCCCGGGTTTTGGTATTCTAACTGGCTGTAGAATTGGAAATCTACCAGCACGTAGACGACTTCTGCGAGGATGAAGAAACTGACTAGAGGTACGGCGTATTTTTGAAGTGGGCCTGTAACTTTGCGGGCGGTAAATTCTTCTTGGTCGTCGTCTTCGTCGTCATCCGTCCAGTGAGCCGTTTCCGGGAATGCTTGGCTGTATTTTTCCGTGAGGTAGTAGAGCAACACCGAGCCTGTCGCCACCATCAACCCCGATATGAGCGTAACGTTTTTGAGTCCGACTACGTACAGCAAAACAGGCAGAGAAAATCCGCTGACTACTCCAGCTACTAGATAGCCGCTACTGACTAGCGGATAGGTGCGCTTGATTTCTCTAATATTAAACAGTTGGTTGGAAGTGATAGAAGTATTAAGGTCGTTGAGGACATAGCAAGCTTCTACCCACAGCCACATCAAAAAAATAGTAATAAAAGCGATGCTGACGCCAGCTATCTTAATATTTTCGTAGCCAATGCCGAATCGAAACAAAAATAGCGGTATCGACATCATTGCCAGAACAACCACTACGGTGCGCCTTAGCGGCAGGATTTTTTGCAGCCACGAGTAGACAAATCCCAAGCCAGAACCGATAAAGGCACTGGCTATGTAGATAAAAGGCATTTTGTCTGCACCAAATTCATCGAGAAAAAGACCTACTGTGCTGAGTTCCAGCCAGATCAGCCCGACGGAGGTTAGAGTATATACTACGAACATCAGTATGGTTCGCTCTACTTCTTCCGATCGCAGGTTGAGCGATCGCAGCACTCCTTGTCTTACTCCCGCCGAACCGCTGATTTGAAAATTTTCCATGCAGCGTTGATTTCCCTGTGTGGTAGCTTATTCCTGACTAACTTCGGAAGTCATCAGCTATCAGTCACCAGTTTATAACTGATGACTGCTCACTAATGACTATGTATTTATACTTTCTTGGGCGACAGCAGCATCATCATACTGCGTCCTTCTTTTTTGGGGGCTTGCTGCACTTCTGCGATTTCCTGCAAATCTGTAGCCATGCGCTTCAGCAAGTCCTCTGCTAAGTTGCTGTGTTGGATTTCCCGACCTCTGAACATGATCGTGGCTTTTACTTTGTCCCCAGATTTGATAAAGCGGTCTGCTAGTTTGAGGCGCACTTGGTAGTCGTGTTCTTCAATTTTGTAGCGCATCTTCACTTCTTTAACATCGGCAGTGTGCTGCTTCCGCTTTGCTTCTCGCGCTTTCTTTTCCTGCTCGAATTTGTACTTCCCATAGTCCATTACCCGGCATACGGGCGGGTCAGCTTTGTCGCTGACAAGTACGAGATCGAGTTCTTTTTCTTCTGCGAGGCGCAGCGCTTCTGCAGGCGTCAGTATCCCTAGTTGCGCGCCGTCGGTATCGATCACCCGGATTTTGGGGTATCGAATATTTTCGTTGATCTGGGGTAGGTTGCGATTTTGTCTTCTTTCAATCACAGGCATGAATGGTTTTACAAGCAGTAGTTTAATAGCGAAGCTTCTTGATAGTTACAGGTTTGAACGGTCAATTTTTCACGATTGACGATCGAACTGTTTTATAAGGTGTTACCCTTACCGGACGTACTACCGCGCCCTGTGTCCCCTCCGCTAAAGCCTTGGGGAATATTTGGACGATCGTAAATGAATTCTTACAATACTTGCTATTCTACTCAGTCTGGCTGAGTTTCTGCCTAGTTTTATTTTAACTTCACACACGATCGCCCGCTCCCTTGCCCGATTGATGACAAAACCGTCAAAAATTCCGGGTAAAAGCTTAAGGATGAGGTAAAGTCGCTTTTCCTCGCCCATCTCGCCCGGTCGGACAACTCCCCCAAGTCGCCTGATTTGCCTTGTAGAATAGGTATAAGCAAGTGTAAATTTATGTTGCGAGCTGAGGCAAAATTGACAAATTCTCTGCTGTGGCACCAACGGGTGGGAACTCAACGAGACTGGATGTGGCGGGGTTGGCAAACTCGCTACACTTATTTGCGGCCCGATGGGGTACGAAATCAAAGCGCGCTGGAATTTCAAGATTCTGCGGCCAAACCAATGGCCCCGCGCGCATCGGGAACGCCGATTATTTTACTGCACGGGTTTGGAGCTTCGATCGGACACTGGCGACAAAATCTCGCCCAACTCGCCGAAAACCAAACCGTTTACGCCTTGGATTTGTTAGGGTTTGGCGCTTCCCAAAAAGCTCCGATCGACTACTCTGTATCTTTGTGGGTTGATCAAGTTTATGATTTTTGGCTAACTTTTATCAGAGAGCCAGTAATATTGGCAGGAAACTCGATCGGCTCGCTAATTTGTCTGGCCGTAGCCGCGGCTCACCCGGACATGGTGGCCGGCACGGTGATGATTAGCCTCCCAGACCCCTCTGTGCGAGCCGAGGCGGTGCCCGGATGGTTGCTTCCGGCGATCGAAGCGGTTGAAAGTTTGTTTGTTTCTCCGATCGTACTCAGACCTTTGTTTTATTTGGCCCGCAAGCCTTCCTTTGTCCGTCGCTGGATTGGCTTTGCCTACTCCAACCCCGAAGCTGTTACCGACGAATTAGTTGAAATTCTAGCAGGGCCAGCGGGCGATCGGGGAGCAGCCCGCGCCTTCTGCGCTTTATTTAAAGCTGTAGGCAGTTCAAAATTTTGCCCCAGTGTCAAGATTGTGATGCGAAATTTAACAATCCCCATGCTGTTAATTTGGGGCAAACAAGACCGGATGATTCCCCCTCGGTTCGCCCGACCCCACCAATTTGTCGAATGCAATCCCAATTATGTAGAGCTAGTAGAATTAGACAATGCCGGCCACTGTCCCCAGGATGAATGCCCGGAACAAGTAAATCAAGCAATTTTGAACTGGATGAGCCGGAATTTTGTACCTATGGGCGAGAGCGAATTGCAGCACTGTTGATTAGACATGGGGCCGTGGATTACTAAGGGAAAAAAATAACTTGCAGCTATCGATCCCGCTCAAAAATAAATTTGCTAGAACTCGAGCGCACCGGTGGTATGGTATAGCAGATATTGAAGGCTGTAGCGGCGAAGCGGAGCAGGTAAAAAGAAGTCCTGCAAGAAGGCGCAATCGACCGCTTAGGTTTCAAAAATTAAGAACGTCCTCACCGTCACGGCGGTTGCTATATTACAAAACTTCCCTATCTTGAGAGTCAGTCGATTTGAGGTTCGAGATTGACCACGAATTTCAAAGGTGGTACCCGCCACGTGATTTACCCGTGGAATCAATCCCAAATCGAAAATCGAAAATTCTCAAGCCCCCGCCTTTATCTCGCGCAAGTCAATCGAAAATCGATTGAAGCATTGACCCCACGGATAAATACGTTCGGCAAGTTTCATCGGATACAGGTTTTTTATTTCTGGACGGATGAATCCGGGGGCTTGTATCCTGGATGCTTTCGGTCAGAGATTGACACAATCACCAAGATAGTGTATCTTCTCTAACTGATAGTACACATCCAAGTTATGCAGTTAGTCGAAAGGCAAGTCATTAAACCAAATCACAGGTTTTACCCAGAAGCCGATCGATTGTCTTTGCTGTCCAACAAACTTTACAACTGCGATAACTACTATATCTACGGTCAAAACTTTTTCTCAGGTCAACTAACCAATGCTCTGGCTGTCGATCGAACACTCAAAAAGAGTCTAAAGTACAAAGCATTGCCGGCCCAAGTAACACACAAAACTCTCCCGTTACTGCTGAAAACATGGACTAGCTATCATAGTGTTAAATTGGCGGGCGCGATCACGATCGCCCCACTAAGTTTCAAGCAGCACCGAAAATCCCTGATTAAAAAATTCAGAAAAAAAGAGAGCAGGGGCGATATGTATTTGTATTTAACTGTCAATGTGTTAGCAAAAGTGTTAGCAAAAAAGCTTTTCCCAAAGAATATGTCAGTTGGTCTGGGACTAACATTTGTCGGTCTTGAAAAGTTACCTAAATCTTGAAAATCCGGATTGTTCGCAAGGTAAGTTGTTAAGTTATTGAGGTAGTTTAGGAAAAGTTAGAACAAAACGCAAGTGTAAAGCGGATTATAACCCTTGCCGTAACGAGCTTCACCAACATTAAAGAGCTATGAAACCCCTCCCTGGAACAACGGTAAAATTCAACCTTCTAACTTGTACCTTCTAACTTGTACCTTCTAGCTTCAAGAAACACCTTGTTTCTTGCTCCTAAAAATAAATACATTCCCTTGTGCCAACAATCTTTCAGTCTGCTTATAACCGATCGCCCCCAAGTATACGGGAAAGTTCAAAAATGCCGGGATATGGCATTTTGCAGCCTGTTAACGCATAAAAAAGTCAATTTAGCCAACAACTGACGGCTCCAAGCCCCCGGTCTGCTGGCGGCTAACTGCTGAAAGCCTCTGAGGGCAAGCAGCGCCCTTCCAGCTTTTGGCAGTAACGCAAACGAGGAAAAAACTGTCGTGAAATTCCACTGGCTACTACCGAGTTTCTTAAGTGTATTTTTGCTCGCCGGAGCCGCCGAAGCAGCTAGACTGCAATCTTGGCGGTTTGATGCTTCAGAGAACCGGCTTTACATTACAACAGACGGGGGAGTACAACCCAAGGCTCAACTGATCTTCAACCCGATGCGGTTGGTAATCGACTTGCCGGGGACGAGTCTGGGTCGTCCCTCGGTCAGCAGACCGCTCTCAGGGGCGATCGAATCGGTGCGGGTAGGGCAGTTTGACAACGATACGACCAGAATTGTGGTCGAGATCAAAGACGGGTTTACTATAGACCCTCAGCAAGTAAAATTCCGGGGGATTTCTCCGAGCGAGTGGACAGTGGATTTGCCAACGCCGATGCGGGCAGAAACTCAAAATCCGATTTCAGAGCCAGGGGGAGAAAGGTTATCGGTTGAACCTTCAGCATCCCAAGCCCAGTCGGCCGAGGCGACTGTAGTTCAGAACGTTCAGGTGACGGCGGACGGTTTTTTAGTCCGCACTGCGGGCGGTCGCCCCCAAATTAATTTTGAACAAAGTCGGGCCGGGGACATCGCCACCCTGGATATTGAAGGAGCGAGTTTAGCGCCGGGCCTAAGCAGCCAACAGCCTCAAACGAACGGCCAGCACGGGGTTGACAAGATTGAAGTCCGGCAACTGCCAACAGACCCGCCCGTTACCCGCGTGACTTTGCGGATGAAGAATTCTAATACTCAGTGGCGGGCGTCTGTGAGCAATTTGGGCGGGGTTGTGCTATTGCCTGGAAGTGTAGTACGACAGCCCTCGGTTCCCCGCCGCCTGACTGTAGACCCTCCGGCTAGACAATCTCAAGGAAATTTAGCGAGAGTTCAGTCAATTGATTTAGCCAGTAACGGCACGCAACTGGTGGTGAGAACTGACCGCCAAGTCTCCTATACCAGCGGGTGGGACCAGGGGTCGAGAGCTTACTGGATCAGGATCGCCTCTAGTTCCCTGGCGGGGGAAATTCCTCAGCTCGATGCCAACAGTCCTGTATCGTTTACTGCCAGCCAAGAAGATGCGGAGACTGTGGTGATTTGGGTGCAGCCGCGATCGGGGGTAGAGGTAGGCAGGGTGACGAGACCAAACCCGCAGTTGCTGTCTTTGCAGTTGCGATCATCGAATGCTAGCGCGCAGCCTTTGACTCGCACTCCCAATTTGCAGCCTTTGCCGAGAAGGACTTTCGGAACCGATGAGTTGCCCCAAGCTTCAAACCGCCGCGCCGTAGTAGTAATCGATCCTGGTCACGGTGGCCGCGATCCGGGGGCAGTCGGGATTCAGGGCATTCAGGAAAAGGAGATTGTTTTGGATATCTCTTTTCAGGTGGCGAGGCTGCTGGAACAGCAAGGAGTCCAGGCGGTGATGACTCGGACTGACGACAGGGAAATCGACCTGGACCCCAGAGTTTCTTTGGCGGAACGGGTGAATGCTACTTTGTTTGTCAGCATTCACGCTAATGCGATTAATATGAGTCGGCCGGATATCAGTGGGATTGAGACTTATTATTTCAATAACGGCCAAGATTTGGCCAGGGTGATTCACGCCAGTATTTTGGAGGGGACGGGGGCGAGTGACCGCCGAGTGCGGCAGGCGCGATTTTATGTTTTGAGGAAGACTTCTATGCCTTCTGTTTTGCTGGAGGTAGGTTTTGTGACGGGTGCTGAAGATGCTGCTAGGCTTTCTGACCCAGCTTACCGCAGTCAAATGGCGGCTTCGATCGCTCGCGGCATTTTGCTTTATCTTCAACAAAGATAATATATTGCCGGAGGGAGCGGTAATTGGTTATTGGTTATTGGTTATTTGTTATTGGTAGCAACTGACAACTGACCACTGCCAACTGACCAGTGCCCAGTGACAAGTGACAACTGCCAACTGACAACTGACAACTAACAAATGACAACAGACTCTGGACAACAAAGAATCGGTATTTTTGACAGCGGCGTGGGCGGTTTGACCGTTTTGACCCAGTTGTACCGACAATTGCCTAACGAATCAATACTTTATTTTGGAGATACGGCGAGGCTGCCTTACGGTACTCGCACGCCGTCGGAAATTGTGGAGTTTGTCCGCGAAATTATGGCCTGGTTGGTGGAACAGGATGTGAAAATGGTCATTATGGCCTGCAACACCAGTTCTGCTTTGGCGATGGAGATGGTGCAGGCTGAATTTGATATCCCGGTGCTGGGAGTAATTCTGCCGGGGGCGCAGGCTGCGGTGCAGCAAGGCAAGCGGATCGGGGTCATTGCAACTCCTGCTACGGCTGCTAGCAATGCTTATCGAAATGCGATTTTGGAGATGGACGATTCTTGCCTGGTGTGGCAGGTTAGCTGTCCGGCTTTTGTGCCACTGGTGGAGCAAAACCGGATTCACGACCCTTATACTTGTGAGGTGGCTCGGGAATATTTGGCTCCTTTGATTCAGCAGCGCATCGATACGCTGATTTACGGCTGCACTCATTATCCGCTGTTGGCTCCTGTGGTTCGCTCGCTTTTGCCTGCTGGGGTGACATTGATCGATCCTGCGGTACGGGTGGTGGCTGCTGCTGCCAGAGAATTGGAGCTTTTGGGGCTGCGAAATGCTGGTTCGGCGCTACCGACTCGTTTTTGCGTGAGCGGCCCCCCGCAGCAGTTTGCCCAATTGTCGGTGCAGTGGCTCGGTTGTACTCCTGCTGTTGAGAAAATATCCCTGCCGACAGTTGTACGTAGCGAAGCGGGGCGTAAGCCATCGCCCGTATCGTTGGAATCTGCCGAATAAGCCGGAAAATTTATCCGTTAATATAACCCCCCAAAACTCAGGTAAAGCTGGGCCTGGGGGGTTATATTATTGCGATGTAACCTAGCAATTACACATCAATAGGTAATATTATTGAACAAAAGCTTTGATGAACAATGCAAATAATGTCCTATACGTGCTGGAGCTCTTCAGCCTTGAACCATGTCACCCTATGTATCACAAGCAGTTTTACTTGTAGACGGCTATAACATAATTGGACTTTGGCCTCGACTCCGAGAGAAGCGCGATCGCGACGAACTCGAAACAGCTCGCCGCGAGTTGATTGAGGTTTTAGTTAACTACAGCGCTGTTCAAGATTTTGAGGCCAGGCTGGTGTTTGACGCCCACTATCGAGATACTCCCGGCGTTAAAGAAATTATTACTAAAAATTTATCGGTGCACTACACTGACTTCGGTCAGACAGCAGATACTTATATTGAAAAATCTTGTGCTAGTTTGCGCTACGAGTTGCGATCGGTCAAAGGCAAAGGCCGCATGATTGTCGCCACCTCAGACCGAGCGCAGCAATTGACCGTAGTCGGCTACGGTGCCGAATGGATGTCCGCCGAACAACTAGCGGCTGACGTAGAATCCACCGCTCGCCGCAGCGAGCGCCGGCACAAATCCCGCAAACAAAATTCCAGTCGCTTTCTCGCCAGTTCCCTCGATCCAGAATCCCAGCAGCGCCTCGCCAAGTTGAGAATGGGGCTGCATTAGCTGCTGAAACCCGCTCGCTGTCTGATAAAAAAAAAGTTTCTCAAAGGCCTTGCCAAATCGAGTAAGTTCAGCTATTGTTAGTAAATGTGGGTAACAAAAATCCCCAATCCTCGGTAGCTCAGTGGCAGAGCGGTCGGCTGTAATGAATGCAAGCCTTTGGAATCAACCAAAAGCCCTAGTGACATAGCAGCTCTATCCGGTAACGGATACTGAAAAATCGGGTGAATTCAAGGAAACCGCAGCACTTCGGGTGGCGGCAATCTTGAGCCAAGTCTGGCGAAAGGCAGCGGTTGCGATCGCAAGTAGCCGGAAAGGTGCAGAGACTAGAGATGAGGAGCCTAACCAATAAATCTCATAGCGCCCGACATCCGACGACAAATCACAAACATGATTTGTAGGGATGATGAAATAGTCCGCCCCCTTCGGAAACGTTGGGATAAGTGTAACCGATTGGTCGTAGGTTCAAATCCTACCCGGGGAGTTAGTAAAAGTCTGAAGTTGGAATTTTCCAACTTCAGACTTTTTGTTTTTAAGATTTGAGATGCTTTGGGGTCAAGCTTTCTGGTAGCGCCTTAATTCACATCGGTGTGAGTGTGAATTAACTCACCTTCCATAGGTATGGAAATATTCAACTTAGACAACTCCGGGTTTAATATCGCCTTGACAATACCAGAACTCACCATCACCTCCAAACAACCAAGGGCTTGATGAAGAGCTACTCGAGCGTATTGCACAGAAAAACGCTCCCTAAACACCAGCACCAACTGCCGATAAATTTGTTCAATGTACTGAGTGCGGCTCAAAATTTCAATCAGCAAACCATAGAAACCTGTAACAGGCAACCGCTGACCGTTCTTAACATAACACTTGATCCGGTTAATTTCACCAGCATTATAAACAGCTACAAACTCAACATCAGCCGACCCTAGGTCTAACTGAAACACATTGTACGCCGAAAGTAGCCAAGGAACCTCCTGCTGCGAGAAGCGCTGCATCACCTGCTTAATTGAACTCAACTCAACTCCAGCAATCACAGCTTGACCCAAAATATCATTAGTAAATCCCCCTTGAGCCAACCACTGAAAAGCTTTTTCCGGGCTTAAATTCAACCCCGAATCCCGCGCAATTTCCCTTGAATGTTCTTGTAAATCAGTGAATTGACCGTTAGCAGCGTACCAGTAATCGGCGAACCGAATGTGCTGTTTAACTCGGCTTCGCTGATTGTGGTCGTATTGAGATTTAAGCCAGTTGCAGTCGTGTTTCTGCTGCTCTAATGCCAAAATCGTGTAAGCCAATTCACGAGCGCCGGTATGAGCTAAAGTCATGCCCGCCGCTAAAATCGGGTCAGCAAAACCCGCAGCTTCACCCACCAAAAACCAATTTTCTCCAACTGTTTTATCAGCCAAAAATGACCAATCTTTTGTAGTTTCAATCTTTCCGGTACTGCTAGCATTAGCGATTAACTTGCTGATGCGGGGTTCGCTGTTGAGTGCTTGAGAATATATATCCTCTGGCCGCTGTTTCATCTGCTTGTAATGTTCCGCAGGGCAAATAAAGCCGATACTGGTGCGAGTGGGGCCCAAGGGAATAAACCAAATCCACCCGTGACTCAAACTCATTACCTGTACGCGGGTGCCACCAACGCCGATTTCATCGGCCCATTCAGCGTTTGTCCAGTAGTCCCAGATAGCGATATTTTGCAACCGCGTCGGGCAGTGTGTTTCAATTCCTAAAACTCGTCGCAGCACGCCGATGTGGCCGGAGGCGTCGATGTAGTAGCGGGCAGTTATTTGTTCTTGCCGCAGGTGCAGCGCGGTAATGCGATCGCCCTCTATATCTACTTTAACAACGGGCGTTTCTTCTCTTACTAAGCATCCCATTTCTTCCGCGTGACGCAGCAAAATTTCGTCATATTTTGCTCGATCGACTTGGAAAGCAGTTTGCCGTCTCTGTCCCTCAAATTTAGCAGGACGCCGCTCATCTTTAAACTGTTCAGGCTTGATAAAATTAAAATCCCAAGGATGCGGATCTGTTCCCCAGCGATAGGTAGCACCGATTTTAATTGGGAAGTCGGCTGCTTCTACTTTGTCCCAACATCCCATTTCTTGAAGCACATCACTAATTTGAGGCAATTGACTTTCCCCAACATGATCGCGAGGGAATTTTTCTTTTTCTAGGATTAGAACACTCAGATTGGGATTATATTTCTTGATCAGAGTGCCAGCAGTGCTCCCAGCGGGGCCGCCGCCCACAATTACAACGTCGTAATGGCTCATATCAAATAGAGATAGTAGATGCTAATTTTGGGCATTGACGAGACAAATGTATGACTGTTCAGCCTCGTCGGAATGAGCGAGGCTGAAGTTTGTTTGCAACAGGTTTTATCCGACGGCTAGTTTTCTAGTTTTTCCTCTTCCGGGATATGAGAAGTGTGGGAAATATCCAAATTCTCAGTCCAAGTATGAGCAATATCCAAATTCTCAGTCCAAGTATGAGCAATATCCAAATTCTCAGTCCAAGTATGAGCGATGTCCAATTTCTCAGTCCAAGTATGGATAAGAGTCGGTGCTAGTTCATCGAGCGCAGTTGAAAAATTGCTGTTAACTTCTGACATTATGAGTCTCCTTGTAAGTAATAAATTTTGTCTGGTTCTAAGAGTTGAAAATTTTACATCTCGTAAGCTACGCAGCTTTTAAAGGTTGCAAAATATCGCGAGGTTTGGCAAAAGGTTGCTCAAAGCTATGCGTTTTTGCATAAACCAGAAGCTCATCCGTCAGTTCCGTGAAAACTTCAAACAAGTTCTCAACTACCTCAAAAGCCTCTTGACGGCTTTCAATAGTCAGTTGTATTGTTTCGCTGAATCGCCTCTGCTGAGGTAAATCCTTACTGTGGTTGTTTTCAACCTCCAAATGAAAGCAGCCAAAATAAAGAAGCTCCTTTTGAGTAATGGTTCGCAGTTCTTCTGCAATTGGTGCTGCCGTTGACAAGAACACATTACCCGTTGCTTCTATCACTTCCAGGATTGCTAACTTAGCGATCGGACTGGCTCCAAAAGCGGAGCGAAAAATTTGATGTGATACCCATCGCGAAGCTTTAGTTTCTTCATTCCAGAGAAAATTTAAAGCATCACTGAACTTGACCACTTTGTTAATACCCAGTGTTTCCAAATCTTCCAAAAACCACAACCAGTGATGATCGTCTTCATAAGTATGATTGTTAACTATTACCTGAAGAGGATCGTTGGTTGGTTCTTCTCGGAAGACATACTTATTAAATTCACCAAAACTCATTACGAAAGGAGCAATGCAGGGAGCGAAAGCTAGGCGCTGTCTTGGATTTATACTTTTGTCTCGCATAAACTCAAATAGCCCAGATTTAGCAAATTCTTGCTTCTTCTGTTCAATCAATGCTAGGACTTCTTCCATGGGGATGCACCTGATGATGACAACATGGTAGCAAGTTGATCATTCTCAATCTATGATCTGAATCATGCTTGTTTATGATGCAGGTCATATTAGATTGTATTGTCGATCGCCTAAACCAGCATTTTCCAGCCCAGGGCGTCCCATTTTTTCTTGGTGACAAGGCTCAAAGATTTAGCTAAACCTTGAATTTATAAGGATTTGTCTGTCATGCGTGCGATCGACATCACAGAATTTGTTACAATATTGTAATCAACTGAGTGAGGTGTCAGACCGTACATGATTAAGTCGAAGTTCAAACCAGATGTTCTGCTGTCCGCCCCTCCATGCCATTTCAAAGTTTAGGCATCTCCCTCTCTAAAAAATCCCTGAGTAATTACTTATGTTTTAAAATACTTTAAGTATTATAAAGTACCCAGGATATAAAAATACTTAAGTACCGTGCGCCCGATAGTCGATCAACATCAAGCAAAATGTTTACCCAAAATTTAGGCATAGATAGAATAAAACCCATGAATGCAATTCCCGGTTACAGAATCACAGAAGTTGTTCAACTTGGTGTGAAGTCGCTCATTTATCGCGCAGTCAGGGAATCCGATCGAACATCAGTCATCATTAAAACACTCAATACCGAGTATCCCACAATAGCAGAAATTACCCGGTTGAGACATGAATACAAAATTAGCTCGAATCTCCAAATCGAAGGGATTGTTAAACCCCATAGCTTAGAAAAATATAACAACAGTTTCGCTCTGATATTAGAAGATTGTGGCGGTCAATCTCTCAATCATTATCAAGCAGGTCAAAGCATTAAAATTAGCAAGTTTTTGCCCCTGGCTATTCAAGTGGTACAAGCTCTCGGAGAACTGCATCAAAACCAGATTATTCATAAAGATATAAAACCCTCAAATATTATCATTACCCCAGATTTTCAACAAGTAAAAATCACCGACTTTAGCATGGCAACGCGCCTATCTAGAGAGGTTCACCAAAATAGCAATGCCACCGTGCTAGAAGGCACTCTAGCCTATATATCCCCAGAGCAAACCGGTCGGATGAACCGAGACCTCGACTACCGAACTGACTTGTATTCTCTAGGTATCACGTTTTATGAAATGCTGACAGGAGAGTTGCCCTTTAACTCCACTGACCCCTTAGAATTAATTCACAGCCACATTGCTGTGACGCCAGTTCCTCCCGATAAGTTAAAAAAGGAAATCCCCCTGGTAGTTTCATCTATTGTCATGAAACTATTAGCTAAAAATGCCGAAGACCGATATCAAAGTGCCTTTGGAGTAAAAGCAGACCTGGAAAATTGTCTAACTCAGCTACAAACAACTGACAAAATAGAAAATTTCATTCCAGGGACACTTGACAAATCCGGTCAATTTTTGATTCCCCAAAAACTCTACGGCCGCACACAAGAAGTCGCTGATTTGATGGCATCATTCGAGCGAGTCAGCTTCGGGAAAACAGAGATGGTGTTGGTAAGCGGTTACTCAGGCATCGGTAAAACCTCAGTTGTCAGTGAAATCCACAAACCAATTGTCAGGCAGCGGGGTTATTTTATTGCTGGCAAATTTGACCAGTTTAAGCGGGATGTTCCTTATGCTGCAATAACTCAAGCCTTTGAATCATTAATGCAGCAGTTATTAACAAAAAGCTCAGAAGATTTGGCAATTTGGAAAGAAAAGCTTTTGTCAAGGCTGGGTAATAACGGTGGAATTATTATTGATGTTGTCCCTTCGGTCGAACTAATAATTGGTTCGCAGCCGGCAGTTCCCCAATTGGAACCGACAGAATCTCAAAATCGCTTTAATCGATTGTTCAAAGAATTCATGAATGTGTTTGCCCAAGCTGAACACCCATTAGTTCTCTTTTTGGATGATTTGCAGTGGGCAGATTTAGCTTCCTTAAAATTGATTCAGGAATTAGTTACTGACCAGGATAGCCGATATTTTTTACTGATAGGAGCCTATCGAGATAACGAAGTGAATTTGACTCATCCGTTAGTTCAAACGGTCGAAAAAATTCAACAGACTGGTGCTGCTGTGCATCACATTATCCTCCCATGTTTAGATTTGAGCAGCGTAACGGAGCTAGTAGGGGATACTTTGGGTAATCAAACGGAAAACTTAAAGTCTTTGACACAGTTAATTTTTAATAAAACTGGCGGAAATCCATTTTTTCTAACTCAACTTCTTTCAACTATTCACTCAGAACAACTGTTAGTTTTTGATTTCAATGTTGGTGCATGGCAGTGGGACATCACGGAAATAGAAGCCGCTGGCATTGCCGATTACAGTGTCGTTGAATTAGTTGCTCGGAATCTGCAACAACTGCCGGAGGAGACGCAGCAAGTATTAAAATTAGCTGCTTGTATGGGCAACCGTTTTAGTTTAGAAAATTTGGCAATTGTTACGGAAAAATCAGGCTCGGAAACGGCGGCAGATTTATGGGATGCGCTTCAGGCGGGTTTAATTCTGCCAATGAGCGATGCTTACAAAATCCCCCTGGTTGAGGACATCGACTCCGGGTGTCCAGGGCATGGGGATGGAGTTGGGAGTCGCGCTCAATACGCAATATCTTACAGGTTTTTGCACGATCGCGTACAGCAAGCGGCCTATTCTCTCATCCCCGACTCCCAGAAAAAACAAACCCACTTAAAAATCGGCTCCCTGCTGCTGAATTCAACCCCGCCATCGGAGATAGCAGAAAATATCTTTGATATTGTCAACCAACTCAATATCGGGGTGGGATTAATCACAAATGAGGAACAGCGATATGAACTAGCTAACTTTAATCTTATAGCTGGCAAGAAAGCTAAGAGTTCTGCCGCCTATGAAGCAGCACTAAAATATGTTAATGCAGGTCTAGAACTTCTACTCGAACGAGCTTGGCAGAGTCACTACAATTTAATTATGGAACTCCATGCCGAAGCGCTGGAATTGTCCTATATCAATACCGAGTTTGAGCGAGCGTTTCAGCTATCAGAGGTTATTATAGCCCGAGCCAATAATTTGCTAGAAAAAGTAAAGGTTTATGAGCTAAAAATTAGTTTCTACTTCAATCAAAATCAATCCCAAGCTTCGATAGATATAGCTCTAGAAGCTTTGAAACTGCTGGGAGTCGATCTCCCTCAAAAACCCACTAAATTAAATATTTTTATGGGGCTAATACGGACAAAATTAGCTGTGGGAAACAAACGGATTGAGGATTTAGTCAAGTTGCCACCAATGACTGACCTTCATAAAATTGCGGCTATACGGATTTTAACGAATATGTGTCCTGCTGCTTCTGTAACAGCACCCGATATGTTCCCACTGATCTCCTTTAAAAGAGTTATTCTTTCTCTTAAGTACGGGAATGCGCCGTTGTCTAGTCACGCGTATGGAAGTTACGGGATGATTCACTGTGCAGTATTAGGTGATATGGATTCTGGATACCGATACGGTAAACTAGCCCTGGCACTTTTAGAACAATTCCACACCAACTTGCACAACTCTCAAATGTCGCTAACTTTTAATGGTTTTATCCGTCACTGGTCTGAGCAGGTCAGGGAAAGTCTTATCGGTTTACTTGAGGGTATTCAGAGTGGACTAGAAACGGGAGATATCAGTAATGCTTGTTATTGTGCGAGTTTTTACAGCAATTATATATTTTTGAGTGGCGAACCTCTGGATTCTGTGGAGACTAAGCAGAGTCAATATATTCAAATGTTGGTTAATTATCATAATGAATCTATGATTTATAAAGCCAAAGCTGGGGCGCAAGTTGTCTTAAATTTGCAAGGTAAAACAAAAAATTTTTGCCTATTGACGGGCGAAAAGTTTAATGAAGAAACTATGCTGCCAGCATTAAGGGAGGGTCAAAATAATTTAGTATTATTTGTAGTGTTTTTGTATAAAACGTGGCTAAATTATATATTTAAAGATTATGCTATATCTGCTGAAAATGCGGTGACAGCATCAAATTATTCTGAGGGGGCGATGTCTACGATGTATGTTCCCCTCCACAATTTTTACTATTCCCTAGCGCTCTTAGCTTTGTATCCCACAGCTTCAAAAGTCGAACAGAAAAAACATTTTAAAAAAGTTTGTTCGCTTCAGAAAAAAATGAAGCATTGGGCTTTGAACTCTCCGGGAAATTATCAGCATAAATATGACTTAGTAGAGGCAGAAAAAGCGCGAGTATTGGGACAATATGAAAAAGCGGCTCAGTATTACGATCGAGCGGTGAAAGGAGCGTCGGAGAATGAATACATCCACGAAGCAGCGCTAGCAAATGAACGGGCAGCAGAATTTTATCTAGCTAACGGTCGAAACAAACTGGCTCAGACTTATCTGATAGATGCTTACTACGGCTATATTCATTGGGGAGCAACCGCCAAGGTAAAACATTTGGAGTCACAGTATCCGAGTTCTTTACCGCCTGCATCGGTAGGAAAAGCCAGCGCCGATCGAACTATTACTAGCACTAATTATAGCACGAGCAGCAGTCACAGCAGTTTATTGGATTTGACAACTGTTGTTAAAGCATCTCAAGCACTAGCTAGTGAAATTGTGTTGGACAAGTTGTTAGAAAAGTTAATGAAAATGGCGATCGAGAATGCTGGGGCACAAAAAGGTTTTCTGTTGATGCCCAAGCAAGGCAAATTGCTGATTCAAGCAGCGGCATCGGTGGAGTCATCGGATGTTGCAGTTGAACAATGTCCTAGAGTATCTCCTGCAGAGGTTTTACCACTAACGGTGATTAATTATGTTGAAAAAACGCACTCAGATGTAGTTTTAAGTCAGGCTGCTAGGGAAGGTCTATTTACAGATGACCCCTATATTAAAAAGCATCAAGTGAAATCGGCGCTTTGTACTCCCATTCTGAATCAAAGCAAACTCGTAGGTCTCCTTTATCTGGAAAATAATTTAACTAATGAAGCGTTTTCTCCAACTAGGTTGGAAGTTTTGAAAATACTTTCTTCCCAAGCGGCTATCTCTCTGGAGAATGCCGTACTTGTTGCTAATTTGTCGGAGGCTAAGGAACAGTTGGAGGATTATTCCCGGACGCTGGAGGTGAGAGTAGAAGAGCGCACGCAGGAATTAAAAACTAAAGAAGCTAAGCTGCAGGAAGCTCAAAAACTGGCGCACCTCGGCAACTGGGAATTTGATTTGAAGGGGGATAAATTAACTTGGTCTGAGGAAGTATTCCGAATTTTTGGCCTTGACCCTAAACTACCAGAACCAACTATTTTAGAACACAGGAAGCAAATTCATCCAGATGACCTACAGTTGTGGTTAGAGGCAGTAGAGCAGATTAGTCGGTTAGGAAATCCTTGCGAGTATGAGATGAGAATTTTGCGCGCTGATGGAGCTGTCAGATATATTTATGTTAAGGCGCAAGCTATTGTTGATGGCGGTAAAGTGATTAAGTTATTTGGGACGATACAGGACATTACTGATCGCAAGTTAGCGGAGGATGCTTTGCGACTTTCTGAGGGGCAACTGAGAGAAAAAGCGACACAATTAGAAGTTACTTTGTCCGAATTACGCTCGACGCAGACTCAACTAATTCAAACGGAAAAAATGTCTTCTTTGGGGCAGTTGGTGGCGGGGGTTGCTCACGAAATTAATAATCCGATTAATTTCATTTATGGCAATGTTCTCCATGCTAACGATTATAGCTCGGATTTGCTGGGATTGATTGAGCTTTACCAGGAGTCTTACCCGAATGCTAATCCTGAGATTGTTGCTAAAACAGAAGATATTGACCTCGCTTTTATTCAAGAAGATTTGCCCAAAATTCTAAAATCAATGCAGGTTGGGGTCGATCGCGTTCGCAATATTGTGCTGTCGCTGCGGAATTTCTCACGCCTGGATGAAGCCGAGATGAAACCAGTGGATGTTCACTCCGGGATTGATTCGACTCTGCTAATTTTGCAGCACAGGTTGAAAAAGGATGCAGTCGGACATGGCATTGAGGTAGTTAAAGAGTACGGTCAACTGCCGGAGGTAAATTGTTATGCTTCTGGGTTAAATCAGGTGTTTATGAATATTTTGAGTAATGCAATTGATGCAGTTGAGTTAGGAGTTGGGCGACCGGAGACAACTGCCAAACTAGAAAGTCCTTTATCTCCAATCTTTGAGCGAAAGATTGAGATTCGGACTGAGGTATGCGACAAAAACTTGGTGAGAATTTATATTGCTGACAATGGTCGGGGGATGACGGAGGAAGTACGATCGCGAATATTTGACCCTTTCTTTACTACAAAACCTGTGGGCCAAGGTACTGGTTTAGGGTTGAGTATCAGTTATCAGATTGTAGTAGAGAAACACGGCGGGAAGCTAATGTGCTTTTCTGCGCCCCGTGAAGGGGCTGAGTTTGTGATTGAAATTCCCGTGAAGCAGTGAACTATTTTTAAGTTTTTATATAAGTTTTTTTAACCGCCGATAAACGCCGATGAAAGCAGATACAATTATATCTGCTTTCATCGGCGTTTATCGGCTGATATCTGCGGTTAAAACTTTTCAATCTAAATATTAAACATCGCGTTCTGTTCGCACCCATTTGGTTTGCCGCTTCAGGAGAAAACCTAGATACAAAGGGATTTTCCAAAGGATGTAAAAAGGTACAGATAAGAGAGTTGAGCCAGAAATATCGGCACGCCCGAATTTTGCCCAAGCGCTGACAATTGAAACTAAAATCAGCAATCCTTGTACTGCTAACAAGACGGCTGGAATTGAGGATGTTCCCAAAATTGCTGCTAGTAAAGAGGCGGCAAAAGCAGCTAGCCAGATAGCGACTAAAAGCGATAGGGGAGGGACGGATAAGTCGAGGGCGATCGCCAATAAGTCAAAACGTTTTTGCTCGACTGAAGCTGCTGTCAGCCGGGGAGTTTGAGTTAACAATGTCTGTATGTGACCGTGTTCCCACCTGGTTCTTTGACTTTTAGCTGCTTGCTGCTGCTGTGGCAAACACCCGGTGACGTTGGCTTCGGGGCAGAATACTGTTGGGTGTCCGGCGATCGCCAAATCCAAACTCATCTGCATATCTTCAACAATATTGCTGCTTGCTAGAGAAACCGATCGAATTATCGACCAGGGAAAAGCCATGCCAGTTCCTGTTAGTAAGGATGGGAATCCTAACTGTTTTAATCCGCTGGGACGAACTAAGTTTTTCACAAGAAATGCTAAAGCCGAAATGGAATCTTTCGGAGTAGGATTGGGTGGCTGTTCCATGAGATAATTTGCTTGCACTGGTCTTTGTTCAGCAACTGCAACCCTGGCTAATTTTTCTATAGAGTCTGGCTGACAGATGCAGTCTGCGTCAACCATGATGACTACTTCGGGGGGGTCTGATTCGATCGACTGCAAGCCAAAATCCAGTGCGTATCCTTTGCCCTTGCGTTGGGTGTCTTGGCGCTCGATCGCACTTGCACCGCAGTTACGGGCGATTTCTGCCGTGGCGTCCGTGCAGTTGTCAGCAATCACTAACAGGCGGTCTTGAGGTGTTAGCTGTGGCAATATGGTAGAGATGGTCGCGGCAATTCCTGCTGCTTCGTTGTAAGCGGGAATTAAAACTGCTACTTTTGGCCGGGGCGCTTTACTTTCGGCTGTCTTGCCCTGGCGGGACAAGAAAGCTGCACTGCATTCTAGAAATAGAACTGCAACGGGAATTAGAAGGATCAGGGCGATCGCCAGTAGCACAACATCAATCAATAGGAACAGTATCTGATTAATTTCCACAATTCTAGTACCTTAATTTAATTTTATTTGTTGCGTTCATTGAGTTTATCTAATCTTATTGCACCTTTCTTAACTCACTGCGCCACTCTATCTAAAGTATCATCCTATCATGCCTGCAAAAAATCACCGTTATCACTTTTGTTGTGAGGACTTAAGTCCAATGGCACTACTAGGACGATCGTCATCACTACAAATTAATTTGATGGCGGTTTTGCGGTTCTCAATAATATCATATCATGTCAATTCTGACAATTTTAAGTCACTCTAATTTAATGAAAAATCAAACAAGCCCAGACTGCAGAAACCAGGTTTCTAAAAGAAACCTGGTTTCTGGGGGTTCTATTTTTAATCAACTAAACACTTAGCCGATGTTTAACATCAAATCCGGTTGCATCGGAATAATAAAATCGAGTCAACAGTCAACACTCTACCATTGAGTTTTTCGACCCCTCCTTCTACAGTCAACAGTCAACAGTCAACAATCATTTCGCTCGTTCAACCGTAATTGATATAACTCATTCATCTCCTTTGGGTGGGCAGTCACCAAGCAACCTCCCAACTCAAAACTATGTTGAAGCTACGCTGCATCGGGGATAGCAACAGGTTCAGATTTTTTGGTAGTGAACTGTGCGGGGGGTGCAAATTCTCTGAGATATCTCGATATCGATCGCAAATATCCCACTTCTGCATGAATAGAATCCAGGGTAGAAAGACTCTCAACTAAGTCATCAAACTCATCTGCCGTAACTCCAGCACTGTGCAAGACTTCTTGGTTAAGCCGCCCGCAAATTCCTTGCAGGAGGAGTTCGATAATCTCGCTATAGTCAGCGATTTCTGTTCCGTAACCTTGCAATTTCTTGGGATTGATTCCCCACTGCAAAATTTTCAACAACTCTTCAGGGGCACTCCACGCAAAAGAGGAAGCAATCACTTCTTTTTCCGCTGCTACAAGAGCGTGCTTGATTTGCACTTCGGGGAAATCTGGATCGATGATTAGGCTTTCCAGCTTCGACACTTGTTTATCTAACACACGCAAAGAAAAAGGAGCTAATTCTACACTCACCATGTCGCCAGTATCGTTAATACTTCTAAAAGGATCTTCCAACACATTAATTAGGAGGTGAATGTCTGTAGGTTTTTTCCAGTCAAACTGTCCAAGGAAAAACGGTTCTTCGTATCCCGGCAAAAGCCCTTGAAAATAAATCGGCAGATTTTTGCCTGATTCAAGAATTTTATAAAGAGCTACTTCCAAGGTTTCTGTCGGCCAACCGAGATTACTTACGGCAACAAATTTCAGTTTACCGGGAACGGACACAATCAGAGAATTCAGCAATAAATGTACGGCTTCAAAAAGATTTTGAGCCGTTACGTAACGGTGGGGAGCGTGAACGTTGACAGTTTTACCTTGCTCTACTTTTTTGGACATTTGCTCGCAGAACAAGCTATTTTCCAACATATGAGTAAAGCGAACCATCCCGTAAGTGACATCTCCTTCTTGAGCTGCTTTGGCAAATTGCCATTCGGCAAACTTCTTCGAGGCGGCGTAAACTTCGGTTGTAAAATATCGAGATGTTTTGCCTGTCGAAGAGAATATGCAGTGTTCTACGCCGTATTCTTCGCAGAGTTGGATGACGTGTTTACATCCTAACAGGCTGGTTGTAACTGTTTCTCGGATTTTGATTTCAGCTAGTCCGGGTTGGCGTTGGGCTGCTAGGTGAAAAACAATTGCTGGTTTTTCTACCTCAAATATGTGTTTGAGCGCGTCGAGGTTGCGAATATCGACGGCATAGAAAGTTACAGCACCTTCTTTGGTAAAAAGCGGGAGATTTTCTTCGGGGTTGTGACATCGGGCGTTGTCTGCGGAAATGATTTTAGTTGCGCCTAATTCGAGGAGTTTTGCGATCAAGAAACGACCGACACATCCTTCTCCTCCGGTGATTAAGATGGTTTTTCCTTTGATTTGGCTGCTGACTGCGGATGCGTATAGGTGAATAGTGCGACCGCGCACGTCGCTAAAAGGTTCGCTTTCTAATTGTCCGTCGGCTTGATAGGCTGCGATTAGCTGTGCGGTGAGAGTTTGTAAGGCCGCGAGGATTTCAGGATCTTGGGGTTCCGGGGAACCGGGGGGAACTAGCTGCTGGATGCGCTCAATTATTTCTGCTTTGCTGGCACCTTCAAACACTTCTCTTTGGTTATATGCACTCTTCACTTTTTTTGGCTCCTTTAAATTCTAGAAATACCCTTGCTGATAAGCGCGTTGTTAAACAAATTTTCGATGGACAGAATCTTTAAAAGTCTGCTTGGTTTTAGGATTTTTTCGACGGAAAGCTACTTAATTAGGAAAACACGCCATTGGCTCGGCTTGTAGTTTTATTAAGCCCTTTTGTAACCTGCTTACTTCTGCGATCGGCAAATATCGGCAAAGTCGGAATGTTCTCTGTCCAAAATTTGTCACTACAACTATATACTTAAATTGCTGAGTGCTGCCAATACTCTGAACATATCTTTACTATTTCTTTGCAATCACCTGCGAGTTTTCACGCAATTTTAAAGTTTATGTAAAGTAGGGTCTACGTTTAAAAAACTTAACAATACACTTGACCTTGATTATAGCATTTTACTTTTTAATTAAAATGTATGTTTGGTTACTAAATATAGGTGGTTTTTAAGTAAAAATACGCACAAAAGCCATCATCAAATATTTCGGTCTGCTAAAAATCTTGTTACTTGATGGGTGGGGTAGTCCTGCAGTGCCTACCCCTGTATGTGTGCTGCTACTAGGCGCGAACAGTGCGTTCTTTTTTGCTGCCTTCAAAGCCGCGAGCGTCGGCAACATCGTAGCCTCCTGTCCGCAAGCGGCGGTCTAAATCGCTGGCTTCGGGAGAAATTTTTGCTGCTTCTTCGATCGTCACTCTGCCTTCAAGCACCAGTTTGTAAAGACCCTGGTTGATAATCTGCATTCCTTCGTAAGTATCATGTTCCATTAATCGGAAAGCTTCCTCATCAGCACCTTTCATCAAGTAATCGTGCATGGCAGGTGTATTCACCAAAATATCGTGAACTGCTACCCGACGGTTGTCAACTGTGGGCAGCAAAAGTTGGGCAATTACCGCCACTAAAGAATCGCAAATTTGAATTCGCATCGCCTGTTGTTCTTCGGGTGGGTAGAGGTTCAACAACCGATTAATAGCGTTAATGGCGCTGCGAGTGTGGAGAGTTCCCAATACTAAGTGACCAGTTTGAGCTGCTTGCAACGCTGTATTGATGGTAACGCGATCGCGCATTTCCCCGATCAGAATTACATCTGGATCTTCCCGCAAAACTGCGCGCAAAGCCTGCTGAAACTCGTGGGTATGCAAGCCGACTTCCCGCTGGCTGACCAAGCATTTTTTAGAAGGGTGAATGAATTCGATCGGGTCTTCAATTGTAACTACGTGCTTTTGCTCCATCTGGTTGAGGTGGTCGATCATCGCAGCTACAGTTGTCGATTTCCCCGAACCGGTAGGCCCTGTAACCAATATTAATCCCTGCGATCGCAAAATGATATTTTTGAAAACTTCTGGCAACCTCATGGAATCGATAGTAGGTATTTCCAAACTAATCAACCGCAATACCATCGCACCGCCGCTGAGGGAATCAAAACAGTTTAGCCGACAACGCACAAAGCCAGGGTAAAAAATTGCTGAATCTAATTCCTTGGTAGTTGCAAACTGTTTTCGCTGTTCGGGGGTGAGAATTTCGGCTAGGTAATTTTCAAAAATTTCTGGCGTTACTTTGGGGTGGTTAGTTGCTACTTGCATCACGCCCCGAATCCGAAATCGAGGTACTTGGCCGACTCGAATGTGAATGTCGGAAGCCGAGGCGCTATGGGCATCTCTGACCATTTGTTCGATCGTACTGACGGGTGTCTCAACAGGCCGCTGCTGCTGGGCTGCGGGGGGCACACTCGGCGCTGGTGGAGGCGGCGCGGGAGTTGCAGCCAAAGGCGGGGGCGGTGGCGGTGTTCGTCGGCGGGCTTGAGCCTCTGGTTGAACGGGTGTAGGATTGTTTAATGGGTTCATTTTTTTGTCTCCAGTCAGTCTATTTTTGATTTTAAATTTTAGATTTTAGATTTACTCCACAGATTAATCTGGGAGCAGGAACTAGAGTCTAAAATTTGGGGCTCGACCCTGACTGAGTGTCGGGGGCTGGTATCCGTTTTTGGGCGGGGTCAATGTAGATTTATTGCGAAAAAATGCCCGATTTCTAATTTTATCGCTCGCAGCTAATTCGGTGTTAAATGCTGAGAATATTTTACAATTAGGCTTGATGGGGCGATCGAGTAATTAACAATTTAAACTCCTGTCAGTAACTCAGGGCTAAAGCCACTGAGCTTGTAAGAGAGATCAAGCAAGCTGTACTGACCCGCCTAAGTCTTAGCTGACTACGTTATTTAGGTCATAACACCGGTGAATGCGACGCTAGTTTTCCGCTCTGTTGTTTACAGTTAAACAGTTTTAAAGTCCCTGAAACAGTGCTGTAAGCCGAACAAGCCTTTATAACATTGGCAAAGCGAACATTACCCCGAAAGGGAGATTGAGGCAGCCATACCTCACCGGGGAGGCAACCATACCTCTCCAACCCCGAAAGGGGATTCAAGGCGATTGAAATCGCCGGGTCGTTTTCCTCTCAGGACTAAAGTCTCGCTCGTTTCCCACTTACCGAACTTTTTTTATGAACATCGGTCACAAAATCGCCGACTGGCTCGAAAATCGCGCTGTTACCCCTGCCTACGCAGGTTGGCTGCTATCGGGGATGACGGTTTTCTTTTTTGGGTCGGCGACTAATACAATGTCTGGGTGGCTGTACGTGCTCAGCGGTGGGGGTTTGGCGCTGTTGGCAGTAGCCGCAGTTTTGCCGGGAAAATCGCTCCGTTCCTTGGAAGTCCGTCGCCGCCCGATCGAACCGGTGAGTGCGGGCGATCAAATCACCGTCGAACTAGAAATCGAAAATCGCGCCAGCGAACCTAAGACTTTGTTGCAAGTGGTAGACATCTTGCCGTTTGTACTGGGAGAACCGGTTGTCCGCCCGATCGAAGTCATAGAGCCTAACAGTATATACAGGGATACATACTATCTAGAAGTCCGGCAGCGCGGCGTCTATCGGTGGCAAGAGGTAAACTTGAGGACGGCGGCACCTTTAGGGTTGTTTTGGTGCCGACGCAGCCGCCCAGTCAAAGCGGTGGCGGTTGTGTATCCACAAGTTTTGCCGTTGAGCACTTGTCCTTTGATCGATCGCATCGGTCAAGAAGACAGCCCGCAATTTTACAATCGCAGTCGATCGCAAACTGCTACCGAAGGCCTCACCCGCAACCTGAGACCTTACCGCCACGGAGACCCCACCCGCCTGATTCACTGGCGCACCAGCGCCCGCTACGGAGAACTGCGGGTGAGAGAGTTAGAAGTTGCAGCCGGCGGTCAAGAAATTATTATTGCTCTCGACAGCGCTGCGGCGTGGCAGCCAGAAGAATTTGAAAGAGCCGTGACAGTTGCTGCGTCTCTTTACTTCTATGCTAGCAAGCGCCTGTTAAACGTCAAACTTTGGACTGCCGGGACTGGACTCGTATCGGGGAACCGGGTAGTTTTGGAAACTTTAGCGGCGGTTAATGTTGGGGAAGATGCGATCGATAATCGGTCGAAACTGCCGATAATTTGGCTGACTCAAAACTCTGCAAGTTTAAGCACTCTTTCCCCTGGCAGCCGCTGGGTACTCTGGCCGTTGGCAACTGCTGAAACCGGCGAAAAAACGTTAGTCAAACATGAGTTACCTGGTTTAGAAATTCGCTCCGGCCGACCCTTAGAACTTCAGTTACAAGATCCTCTGGAAAGAGCGATTAGTTATTAAGAGAGTCCACGCAAGCTTTTTGGGAAAGAGCGATTAGTTATGAAGATTAACTTCATGACTTTTTAGGTATCACAAGCTTTTCCCCTTTTTAATCACATATTTGGGACGAGCTAAGAGCCAGCCCCCCCAATATTTTAATTGTAGAGAGATAGTTTAATTTAAATTGCTAGCCGATCAAACTCTTTGCCTGACAATAAAATCTCAATCCCTATCACTCTCTCGTGTCGGGCAGAGTTTCGACTACATACTCCGGTACATAATCGGGTCGATTTTCGGGCCGATTCGGGGGCAAATTCTTGGGCAAATTCTCCGGTGGATGTTCCAGCCTGACGCGCCGGATCGGGAGATTTGCAATTAGTGCTGTGGCTCGCTGGTCGCTCTCCAGCGAGAACTCAGACCCGGTGGTATCGATTTCCACGTAGCGAGACACCACCTCTAGAATTTCTCGGCGCATCGACTCAACCATTTCTGGGCTGAGTTCTGAGCGGTCGTGGGCTAGAACCAATTTGAGGCGCCGTTTTACCTCGTCGCGGCTGTTGTCAGGGGTGCGCGGGAAAAGTCGTTCGAGAAGTGTGTGTATCATGGGTCAGGCTGGTTTGTCAAGGGTTAGGCATAGAAAAGGTCATACCATTTTCGATTTTCGATTTTCGATTGGGGAATCAGTGATTCCCGTCTGGTTTGGAGCTGGTCTACAGTTTCATTCTTTTTGGGAACTGGTGTCACTGGGGGAAATTTTGGGCTAGTTTTTGTGATGCGGTCGCTGCTGTTAAAGATCGATCGCCAATCAGCACATCACATAATTTTAGTATTTAAGAACTTGCGGAGGCGAGTAAAGAAGTTTTCGGGACGGGGATTGAGATCTAGAAATTCAACTTTTTCGCCTTCTAAGCGGCGGGCAATATTGTCGAAGGCAGTTCCAGCTAAAGAGGCCGTTTCCGACAATACTAATGGTTCGCCTCGGTTGGTGGAAACGATGACGCGCTCGTCGTCGGGAACGACGCCTAACAGCGAAATGGCGAGGATTTCCCGCACGTCTTGCACCGACATCATATCATTTGCCAGCACCATTGCGGGTCTGATCCGGTTGACGATCAGGTTGATTTTCTTGACGTTGTTGGCTTCCAGCAGGCCGATGACTCGATCGGCATCCCGGACAGCCGCGATTTCGGGAGTGGTAACAATTATCCCTTCTTGAGCCGGGGCGATCGCATTTTGAAAACCTTGTTCAATGCCAGCAGGAGAGTCGATCAAAATATAGTCGTATTTTGCTCCCAACATCCCCACAAGCTGCTTCATTTGCTCAGCGCTGATGGCATCTTTCATGCGAGTTTGGGCAGCCGGCAACAGCACCAAGCGCGGCTGCCGCTTATCTTTCACCAAAGCTTGCTCTAACCGGCACTCTCCTGCGAGAACTTCTAATGCCGTGTAAACAATCCGATTTTCTAAGCCCAGCAGCAAGTCTAAATTTCTGAGACCGAAATCGGCATCAATTACGGCAACGTTGCGCCCCCGCTTAGCTAAAGCCATGCCGAGATTGGCTGTGGAGGTGGTTTTTCCTACCCCGCCTTTCCCTGATGTAACAACAATAATGCGAGCCATAAGCGATTTTTAGATTAGTTATTGGTTATTGGTTATTGGTTATTGGTTATTGGTTATTGGTTATTGGTTATTGGTTATTGGTTATTGGTTATTGGTAACAACTAATAACTGTCAAATGTCAACTGTCAACTAACCATTACCGCCGATCAACTGCGATTTGTCAAAATTGGTAACAAATAACAAATAACAAATAACAAATAACAATGGTCAACTGCCAACTGTCAACTGTCAACTGTCAACTAACCATTACCCCCGACTAACTGCGATTTGTCAAAATCAGAGGCTCTACCGATCCGAATCCCTTGGGGCGTCACATAGGCGACTTCCGGGAAAAACTGAGCCGGTGAGGTTTCTGGGCCTCTGGCAACATACTTAGCAATCCTAATCACCATCGGTTCCATCTGCAAGGTCATAATCACGCTTTTGGTGTTGCCACCGGCACCGGCGTGCACGACTCCCCGCAAACGGCCCCAAACTAGGATATCGCCTCCGGCGATGACTGAGCCGCCGGGATTTACGTCTCCCAAAAGTACGACTGTGCCCGGATGGCGAATTTCTACGCCCGATCGCACTGTCATCTGCAAATATAAAGGTTCCGCCAGCGATTGCGGTTTTTCGGCAGTGGCTTTATTCAGGGAAGAAACCGGAGGCTGCTGTTCTACACAATAGCCTGCTGTAGCTGCGGCAACGGCGGTTTGGCGGCGACTGGTGTGGACTCGTTTGAGTTGCAGTTCCACTTCCGAGAGGGCATCTGCGATTTCTTGTAGTTGGCGGATATCTAAAAGTCGATCGTTCCCCATCAATTGTACTTCTGCGTTTGGCTGCCAAAAGCGTTCTCCTGCGTTCAGCCTAACTTTTAGCTGCTGCCAAAGTTCAGTCCAAGTCGAGGCGGAGGCTGTTCCGGGTTCGCTATTGGTTTCTGGGGGGAGTAGCAACAGTAGCTGTCCATCTTCGGTTTTGAGTCGGACTTGCAGCTCCAAGCTGACTTCGGGTGTAGATTGAGTGGCAGGGGCGGAAGTGGCTCCGGCGGTGGCATCGGGTGTCATGGACAGGTCTGAGTTCGGGTATGGACAGGTTAACATCAATATTAGCTCGATTGTTGACGGTTCACTGTTGACTGTTGACTGTTCACGGTTAACTGTTCACTATTGTTATTTGTTACCAATTCCCAATTCCCAATTCCCCATTCCCAATTTCCAATTCCCATTTTATGCAGCAAATAGAACGTTATCGCGGCAGTCTCCTAGGTCTAGCAGTTGGTGATGCTCTCGGAACAACTTTAGAGTTCTGTCCCCCAGGAACATTTACACCTATTAACGGTATGGTTGGCGGGGGCCCGTTTCAACTGCAACCGGGCGAGTGGACTGATGATACTTCGATGGCACTTTGTTTAGCTGAAAGTTTGATTGAGAAACAAGGTTTCGATCCAGTCCATCAGTTAGAAACTTATTTGCGGTGGTGGCGAGACGGACATTTGAGCAGCACTGGTGAATGTTTTGATATTGGCAATACGGTGCGACAAGCACTTGGGAAATTTGAAGATACAAGAAAACCTTTCTGTGGTTCGACGGATGCTGGGAGTGCTGGCAATGGTTCGATTATGCGTTTGGCTCCCGTGCCTTTGTTTTATGCTACAAATCCTTTGGAAGTCATAGAAAAATCTGGAGAAAGTTCGAGAACTACTCACGGTGCTGCTACGTGTGTGGATGGTTGCCGCTATTTTGGTAATTTAATTGCGGGGGCTGTGAATGAAGTTGCTAAAGATGTGTTGGTTTCGGACAGATATTGTCCAATTTGGGGATATTGGGAAGCTAATCCGCTGGTGGCAGAGATTGATGAGATTGCGGCGGGTTCCTGAGAGGGTGACAACGGAGGTCAAACCCAGACGGGGCAATTGTTTGAGATAATGGATAAGTCGTCAAAAAGCGGGTGGCCCTTGGAGCCACCCTAACCAAAAATGTTAAAGACATTATACCACTCGTTATTACGCATTCATCTGAGCGAAAGTCAAGCAAAGACCTTAGAAATCTTAGTTTTGATGCTTCAAAGTTATCGAAACGTCAGATTATCAACTCTCGCCAACTTCTTTCCACAACCTATTAAATAAAAGAGTCGAATCCGAAATATCCAGCGATTTCTGGAACGGGTGCATCTCAGTTTGGCAAATACATCAAATTGAAAGTTGACCGTTGAGATAAGCACAGCGAAGAGCAAGGAT
>NZ_JAUBSH010000079.1:0-32171 GCF_036704705.1 Microcoleus sp. K1-B1
ATTTTGGTTTGTAAGGCAATTATCTATGCAGAGCTTGCCTTACAGATTTTTTTTTGCTCACTTTTTCAGTGCCATTGATTTATAGTCCTCTTAAGAGGACTTTCGCTATGAGGCGGGGGTTTCAACCCCCGACGGACTCAATACGGAGTCGCTACAATTGTCATCGTCATTTGTGTTTATTAGACATCTCCAGAAAAGCCAGTCTTGAACAGGCAAGATGCCTGTTCCACAATAATTATTGGAGAGGTATATTGATTAGGTACGATCGCACACAACTTCAAACACACCCCCTGGAATAAACCGACACAAAGCCCTCCGCCGATCGTCCGCATCTTGGCGGTTGACAAAACGCGCAATTGTATAGTGCTCAGCATTCGGTAAAATGCGGACGATCGCCCAAGAAGTGCGATCGCCCTCGTTTGACTTTTCAGGTGTTTTCCCTCGCGAATTTGAGTTGAGTTTGATCGCGGGGCGATCGGCGATCGTCGGAGAATTTGCTTTTCTGAGAGTGTTGAGGTACCGGGCGATCGTACTTCCTTTGAGATTCGCCCCGACGCGCAGAATCAGAAACACCGCAAAGCTTTCAATCTCTGGCCCAGTCATGCGCGCGCGATCGGCCTCAAAATCCTCATCAGAGTAGCTGCGGATACCCGACAGCAGTTGCGTAATGCCAAAATCATTCAAAGCTTGTTGATAGCCGCGGTTATATTCGCTGCCGTTGCTCACAGGCTTTACCATAGTAGTTGTCTCCTTTTATGTGGATTGTCTCCTTGTATTTGGGGAACCATTAGCCAGCGCGGGCCCTGCAAAAGTTCAGCGCTGGCTTTTGACTCTCTAAGATTTTATCCATATATGCCGCACAAGTCAAGCATATATGCTCCATATATGCACACTGCTCTAGATGCAGCACAATATGCACGCACTATCGGCGCATAGTGCTGTGCAAAAGCAGCATTGTGCTGCATATTCGACAAAATTGTCTGCAATACTGGACAATGACGATTGCCCTAAATAAAAAAATACTCAATTTCTAATGGCTAAACGTGTATCAACCTCCTTAGCAGATGGAATTTATGACCTGCTTCAAGAGTGGGCAAATGAGGAACGCCGTTCAATCAGCGGCTTGTCAGCATTCATTTTGGAACAAGCTGTGAGGGAACGCCAAAAACAAATGCAAAAACAGTCCCCACCATCCGATGAGAAACAGGAGAAAAGTTGAGTGGACGCATCAAAGCCAAAGAAACCGGGTTTTTTGCGGTTTTTGCCCGCTGTAACGAAGTATTTGGCAAAAAAACCCGGTTTCTGACCACCCCTGCGTCCAGAACTATATGAAATTTATCGGCATAGATTTAGGTTGGAGCTCAGCAGCAAGCGGTTTGTGCTGTTTGAATTGGCAAAATAACCCATTAGAATTAATAGAGTGCGATCGCCCCCACTGACAAGACTAAAGCATTTCGACATCAAGCCAGAGGTTTGAAACATACATTTTCGCCCCTCTGCCTACCCCCTACATCTCTCGCCCCAAAAATTACATCACCCGTTTCCTGCTGGTATACGGACAGTGAAAATAGACCCTTTTCCCGCTTCGCTTTCTACCAAAATTTCCCCGCCCATCATCTGACAGTAGTAACGGCTAAGTGTCAGCCCCAATCCGGCGCCGTCGTAAGGTCGCGCCGCTGAAGAGTCAGCTTGCACAAAAGCTTCAAACAATTTGTGCTGTTGTTCTTCCGACATTCCAATTCCGGTATCTTTAACAGATAAACAAATCCAATCGGAGTCTTGAACATTCGGCAGGGGACAAGCAATCGCCCCAGAAGGAATTTCATCGGCAGGCATTGAATTGTCAATAGCCGATCGCCCTGCTGCATTCAATTTTCCACTTCCTGCAATGCGCTTCACAGTCACTTTCACCCTACCATTTTTGGTGAACTTCGCAGCATTACTAAGCAGATGTATCAAAACCTGGCGCACTTTTTTGAAATCTGCGTGCATTATGCCCACACTTCGATCGCACTCAATCTCCAAAACATTGCCATTTTTCTCTACCAACGGTTTCGCGGCACTCGCCACATTATCAACCAGGGATTCGATGTCAAACTCCTGGATTTCGAGTTTCATACCCCCCGCTTCAAATTTTGACAAATCAAGGATATCGTTAATCAAAGATAGCAGATGCGCGCCTGCTTTTTCAATCTTCTGCAAATCGGGTACAAACTCATCAAATCCCGCATCTTGGGCATCTTCTGAAAGTAGTTGACTGTAGCCGATAATCGCATTTAGAGGCGTCCGCAATTCGTGGCTCATATTTGCTAAAAACTGGCTTTTAGCAGTGTTAGCGGCGACGGCGACTTCCTTAGCTTGTTCTAATTCTTTTGTATGTCCCGAAACCCGCTCGATTAGGTGATTGAGAGAGGCAGCCAGAGAGCCTATTTCGCCTTGTCCGGTGACGGGTGCTCGCAAGTCAAAATTAGACTCAGCGGCTACTTGTTCGGCCACCTGAGTGACGCTGATAACAGGTTTGGCGATCGCCCGACTCGTCCGGTAAGCCACCATCCCAGCCACCACTACCGACAGCAGCATACTAATAATAATTATGGCTTTTTCCATTCCTTGGGCGTCTTCCATCACTTCACCGCCTTGGCCCTCTTGCTTCTGGGCAATCTCAAGAATTTTGTTCAATTCCTCAAGGCTGCTGTTGAGCTGTTTTCCACCTTCTCCGCTTTCGATTGCGAGCAATTTTCTGGCAGACTCTATCTCCCCAGGCGATAGTTGCGATTGCTGGATTTCCTGCAAACTTGACTTGAGAGTATCGGCGTAGGCTTCTAAATTTTTCGTGCAATCTTGCACTAAAAACTTGAGAACTTCCGGTTTTGCTGCCAGCCAAGCGGGTTGGCTGTCGGCAAAATTTTCTATACGCAACCGCAGATTTTTTGCCTTAACAATACTCTTAACCAACTGCTCTTCTTGCTGTTTGAGCTGGAGCGAATTATCTACAAAAGAATCTAGCTGTGAACCCTGCAATTGAGCAGCCAGCGCTGCATCTTTAAAATTGCCGAGCAATTGCGCTTGTAGGTGAGCATCATTGAGTTGTTTTAATCCTTGTCCTTGGTAGTAATCGGCAATCACCAGTCCGCTCAGCGATCCCAAAAAGCCGATTCCTATTGCCAGCAAATACCCGTAGCCAATCTTTTGATGGATAGGCAAACCGCCAATTTTAGAGGGCAAACTTTCGCTGACTTTTAAGAATAATTTTTCGACAAAATTATGGTGGATTTTTTTTTGCCTCACGGTTTCTACAGTCGCCACTTTTTCGGAAACAAAAACTGGCATCTGTTTACCTAAATTGGTGTTTTTGGGGTTAACCTTTCGCGTCTTCACGTTTTTTTTCGGCGGGTTAAATGGTTCTAATTCTGGATTCAATTCCCCCTGGTCTTCCCAAACGGCAACCGAGAAACTTGCTTCGTGTCCTGTTTTTTTTAGCAAGTTAATTTTTGACATATGCAACCCCTGTCTTCTGTTAAAATCTACCACGCTCTTAATTTCTCCAAACGGAAAAGCTTGTCTATTTGACCGTAGACATCTGCGAAAAAGCATCTGAAACTCTTGTCGAGTCAGAGGAGAAACTTAAATTCGGTTGATGTCTAAGAGATAATTAGGCTGTTGAGGACTGTTGCCAAATTACTTTTTCGACTCGTAAAAGTCTGCAGCAGGCAAAAAAAATAAAACTTTATCCCCGCAGTGAATTATCCCCGCGTGGAATGTTACAGGCAGAAAATTCTCTCTGACCTGTTTTGCCTGTGATTCGCCCAAAGCTGATATTGTCTGTTGACAATGCACCCGATTCCTTGGCTTTGGACTTTGGCTGCCAGCAATGCGACGATTGCTTGACGGTTTTTGTTGAGCATCCGACAACTTCTTAGCACAGAATGTCACAAATGCAGCAGCCGATCGAACTTTTGCACCCTGGCGATCGACTTATGGCATCGTTGCCCCGCAAAGACAAGTCTGAGGCGAAGTGTCGTTAGTTGAGTATAACTGTAGGGCTTGCGAAAAGAAACCCGGTTTCTGCGAGTCAATCGATTTTAGATTTTAGATTTTAGATTTTAGAATTGAAGCATTGACCCCACGGATAAATTCGGGGGCTTGTTTCTCGGATACAGGTTTTTTATTTCTGGGTCCTGAGTCTGCGAAGGAATGAATCGGGGGGTTTGTATCCTGGATGCTTTCTGTCAACTGTTGGCGATTGCGAGTTCTGGAGTTGCGGTAGTCAATTCGATCGCCAGTGCTAGCTTACCGTCTCTACCCAAAGCTTCATCCGCCAAGTGTACCATCCAGCGATTCGGCTTGGCTTGGGGTCTGGCGGCGAGCACCAACGCCCACGCTTCCCGTTCTTTGCCACGGCCCAACAGCGCAGCACACACAGTCAAAGCTGTGGCCGTTGAACGGCTGATCCCACTTTGGCAGCAGATCAGCAAACTGCCTCCCTGCGACGACATTTTGAGGGCGAAGTCAATAATTTTCAGTACATCCTCAAGGTTAGGCAAGATTTGATCGGGGTCGTCAACGGGGGTGTCGAGGTCGTTAAACTCCAGACACATTCGATTTGGAATTTGATGAAAAGTTTTAGGTTCGGGCACACCCGGACTGCCGATCGAGATCAGGTATTTAATCTCGCGCCCAGCAGCGCGATCGACAATGTATTCGCTGGCTTCTACTTGCGAAGCAATCAGGATTTTCGGCAGTTTTTCATCCGAGAAATCTGCAGAGACTGAGGGATCTAAATCCACTGTTTCTGCCTGAGTGCTAACATCCGCCAAGTATTGGGCAGCCAGCGCCCGAACGTCAGCAAATTCGCGATTTAAAGCTGTTTCCAGAGCCAAAATAGCAGCCGTTGAGCCAATTTGACCGAGGGATTTAACAGCCTTTTGGCGCACTCCAGAAGTTTCGTCCCCCAGCAGCCGCACCAAACCTGCCACAGCTTCCTCTGTCCCAATTTCCCCCAAAGCAGCAGCAACTCTCCACCGCACATAAGATTCGCTGTCGCCAATAGCGCTCGCCAGTCCCGCGACCACCATTTTTGGCAATTTCGCATCTCCCTCTGTATTCATGTTCCCAAGGGCAACCGCCGCCCTGCCGCGCACGAAAATATCTCGATCCGAGAGCGACCCGATTACCGCCACCATAGCCACCTCGCTGCTGATTTCTCCCAAGGCAGAAACTGCACTGCCGCGCACGTCTGAGTCGTCATGGTTGAGGGCTTGCACCAGCCCCGCCACAGCCGTTTCCGTGCCAATTTGTCCCAAGGCCTCGGCGGCCCTCAAAGAAACTGCATAGGAGTCGGGATCATCGTGAAGCAATTCTACTAAGCCGGGTACTGCCTCAGAATCGCCGATTTTCCCCAAAGCCGCCGCCGCCCTAGCGCGGACGATGTGATTTTCGTCTCTGAGGGCATTCAGCAGGCCGGGAACTACCTCAGAGACGCCGATTTTCCCGCAGTTGACCGCCGCCCGCCAGCGCATCTCCGAGTCTTGGTGTTTGAGGGCTTTCAGCAGCGCGGGGACGGCTATTTTCGGGTTAATTTTGCCCAAGGCCCAAACAGCCCAGGCGCGCACCCTCGACTCTGGGTGTTTGACGGCTTTGAGCAGTGCTACGGCGGCTGGTTTCGAGTCAATTTCTCCTAAAGCCCAAGCGGCCCAAGCTTGGATTTGGGCATCTTTGGATTCGAGCGATCGGGCTAATTCAATTACTGCTGCTTCGGAGCCGATTTTCCCGATCGCTCGAATCCCATCCACGCGCACTGCACTTTCTTTGTGGTTCAATGCGGCCACCAGGATCGGAATTGCCATATCGGAACTGGTTAGGGCCAGTAGTTGAATTTTGAGCAGCGGCGAAGTGGGGATTTTGTCGATTAATTTGATTGTGGCTATTTGAAATTCTGGCTTTACCGTTCCTGCTAACTTGGAGCCGAGTTTTAAATTTACTTTTAGAGCTAATTTTACTGCCCGCAAAGCCAGACTTTGCTGTTCTACTTGCGGCAATATAGTCGCCAAGGTTCGCATCCCTTGTTTTTGTTTCAAATATTTTTGATGGAATTGAGCATCGCTGAGCTGGGGTAGCTGTTGGATGAGGCTTGCTGCTGAGGTCACTGATTTATCCTAATATTTTGGCGAGCGGTTGAGATAGCTCTTTTAAACTGTCTAAAAAAAATATGGCGTCTACAAAACGCTACTTCTAAAAAAAAGCTTGCACCCACTTCTAAAATATGTCTTATTCCACTGTTTTTGCAACTCCCCAATGATTAATTATGGGGTTTGTTTGGGCGATCGGCTTGACAATTAGTTGCGCTTGCTGATTGGCATCGCTGCACTTTTAACGGGTCTAGCTCTGCTATATCATTTTATCCTCACATCTTGCACCATTGTCAGCAACAGGCAAGATGCCTGTTCCACAAGAAAATTTACTCTTTGTGGAACAGGCATCTTGCCTGTTAATAAAGCTTATTGAGAATGGTGCCACATCTTATTTTATATCAACTTGGTTTGAAATAGCGATCGGCGCGGTTGACCGCAGCGAACCGGAAACAGCTTGATTGCGAGACAATCTCTCAACGAGCATAGGGCCCTTTTTTCAAAACCTTAGCCAAAGCGTTATCGTTATCTCGCAAACCTTCGTAAAAAAACATCACTTCTCCTTGAATGCCACAAGAGCGGTTGTAAGCAATTACTTGCAACAACAGTTCGGGAGTTATGCTATATTTGCTGCCTCGATTCGTCAACAAAATACCGGGCGACACGCACTTTACTTGCTGCCCGCTAAGCTGTCCTCCCATCATTTTATCGACCAATTGTTTGTAAGCATTAAAATCGCGGCGATAAAACTGCGGGTGAAGCAGATCCACCAAGTTTTTGTCAACCCAAGCTTTAGAATCTTGCAAATATTCCACCAGTCCCCAGTCATAAGGACTCGGCGACATCGATAGCAACAAATCAGGATTAATCGCTTTCACTTCTCGGTATAAACGAGCCACAAACTCAGTAATAATATCAGCACGCCACTGCAGCCAATGTTGCTCTTTACAATCCGATGGTGCTGCTTTACCGCACTCTTCTCGATAGCGTTTAACCGTTTTTTCGTCGTAACCGCCTTCTACCGGAAACGCAATGCGATCGTCTCCTTGAACGCCGTCTACCGGATAATTCTTAGCAACTTCCAGCATCAACCCCAGCACAAAGTCTTGCACTTCCGGGTCAAGAGTATTCATCCAGTCAAAGTTATTCTTCTTAAGTAAATTGCCGCTGGAATCACGGGCGGTCCACTCAGGTTTTTTCGCCAGCAAATGACCGCCTTTGCGATTGTAAGAACTCACAAATCCGTATTCAAAACAAGGAATAACTTTTAAACCAGCTCTCTTGCCCTCAACACATATTTCTGCTAAGGGATCGCGACCTTGATAGCGCGAGTCAATTTCCACCCCAAAATTTTCTCGCATAATTTGAGAAGGATAAGCCGTATAACCCTGGTTCCAAATTATAGGAAAAACGGTATTAAATCCCGTATCGGCGAGAAAGTCCATTGCCTCAGCAATTCGCTCTTTTGATGTGAGAACTTTGGAGTCAGTGGTGGGTATCCAAACGCCGCGAATTCCACCAGGATTGTTAGTCGCAAATGAACTTGGCAGCGTTGCTGGATTTGGTGCAGAAAATCCAGTCGTCGCCAACCGCTGTTGGAGGGAAGAGGCAAAACTGCGAATTGCTGATTGGAAAGGTGTGAAAAAGCGCATTTATTTTTTTTTTCTTTGAAGATGGGCACTGAACCCGCTACGTTATTATTAATTGGTAGAACCCGGTATTATTTATGGATAAGATGCGCCGAAGAACACCCGATATTATTTATGAATAAGGTGCGGAGTACGCACCCTACATTCATTGGTAGCACCCGATATTATTTATGGATAAGGTGCGCTGCGCGCACCCCCAAATTGTACTATCCAGCTACTCCAGACAACTTCTGGCTCAAAGCTTCTTTCAAAAGTTCCGCCTTATCAGTTTCCTCCCAAGGCAGATCTAAATCAGTGCGTCCGAAGTGACCGTAAGCCGCCACATCTTGATAGAAACGACCGCCTCTTTCAGCAGGCAAATTCTGCAAGTTAAAGGCCTGAATGATGCCCGCAGGACGCAGTTCAAAATGCTGCTTCACAACTTCCAAAAGGCGATCGTCATCAACTTTTCCAGTGCCAAAAGTTTCGATCATCATGCTAACAGGCCGCGCAACGCCGATCGCATAACTCAACTGCACTTCGCACTTTTGGGCCAAACCAGCCGCTACGATATTTTTAGCAACGTAGCGACAAGCATAAGCCGCGCTGCGGTCTACCTTGGTGGGGTCTTTCCCAGAAAAAGCGCCGCCGCCGTGGCGGGAATAGCCACCGTAGGTATCCACAATAATTTTGCGGCCCGTCAAACCCGAATCTCCTTGAGGCCCGCCGACCACAAATTTGCCGGTAGGGTTGACAAGGAAGCGAGTTTCTGAATCTGGCTGCACACTAATATCGGCAAACACGGGTTGGACGACTGCAGTCCAAAGGTCTTCTTTGATTTTGGCTTGAACTGCTGCTGTTTCTGTGATGTCGCCGATCGTTTCGGTGTGCTGGGTAGAAATTAAAATCGTATCTATACCAACAGGTTTGCCGTCCTCGTAAATCACCGTAACTTGGCTTTTGCCGTCGGGACGCAGGTAAGATAACTGACCGGTTTTGCGGACTGCGGCCAGTTGACGGCAAATCCGGTGCGCTAAACTAATCGGCAGAGGCATCAATTCCGGCGTTTCGTTGCAAGCAAAGCCGAACATCAAGCCTTGGTCGCCGGCTCCAATGGCGTCTAATTCCTCTTCACTCGATTGTTCCCGGCTTTCGTGGGCTGTGTTCACCCCTTGAGCAATATCGGGAGACTGAGAATCAAGAGCTACCAACACTGAGCAACTATTGGCCGAAAAGCCGTTGTCAGCGTGGATGTAGCCAATATCGGCTATTTTTTTCCTGGCTAATTCTATGTAATTTACCTGAGCTTTAGTGGTAATTTCGCCCGTCAGCAGCATTAAGCCGGTGTTGACGACTACTTCGGCTGCGACGCGGCTTTTGGGGTCTTCAGTCAGTAAGGCATCTAAAATCGTATCGGAAATTTGATCGCAGATTTTATCGGGATGGCCTTCAGTGACCGATTCAGAGGTAAACAGGTAGCGGCGTGACAATGATTATTTCTCCTTTGATGGGGGCTCTTCCTGCGCGACATCGACGACCAACGAGTTATTTTTCCGGTAAAAGCCAAGAACGATCGCGTCTGGGCTACCGTCGAATTTTTGTCGGTCTGCTGAGCCGTGTTGAAGCAGGGTTTGAGATTGGGTAAAGTGACACTACTATAGCAAAGTCAGTTCCGGGAAGTCCCTAAAAACTTAGATTTTGTAGGATTGTCGATCGATCTTGGACACCGCTCGTCTACCCCCTAACCAGACAAAGGTAAGATACAGTCAGGGTATCGCCTTGTGCAAGGACTATGCCAGGACTCCAAAAATCACCAAACTTGATCCAAACAGTTGCCGATCTAGAATTTCCCGGCGGCCCCATACCGCTTGACTCTCGATTTTATATTGAGCGCTCAGGGGCCGAAGCCCTAGCCTGTGCAGAAATTAGCAAGCCCGGAGGCCTAGTTCGCATTAAAGCTCCCAAAAAAATGGGCAAAAGTTCGCTGATGCTGCGGATAATTCACGCGGCAGTCGATCGTGGATACCGCACAGTAACTGTAGACTTTCAGCAAGCCGACACAGCGGTTTTTGCTAGTTTAGATAAATTTTTGCGCTGGCTTTGTGTCAATGTCGCTCGGCAACTCAAACTCGAACCAAATATTGATGAATTCTGGGATGAAGATATGGGCAGCAAGGTAAGCTGCACTATTTATTTTGAAAACTATTTGCTCGAACAAATTGACCGTCCTATTGTCTTGGCAATCAACGAAATAAATCGAGTCTTTGAACGCACCAATATTGCTCAAGATTTTTTGTCTGTTATCCGTTTTTGGTACGAACAAGCTCGCGCTAGCCAAACTTGGCAAAAACTCCGCATCGTTGTCATTCATTCGACAGAAATTTATATTGCTTTGAATCTTAATCAATCTCCCTTTAATGTAGGAATGCCGATTAAGCTCTCAGAATTTACTGCTGAACAAGTTCAAGATTTGGCGTGCAGACACGGACTGAACTGGAGCAATAGCGATCCGATCGAGCAATTAATGAACATGGTAGGCGGGCATCCTTATTTAGTGCATTTAGCCCTGTATCACCTGGCAATTTTGCAACAAAATCGCCTGTCGGTCGATCGGGATGAGCCTGGGGAGGAACTGGGGCGAGCCGAGTTGGCAGAACTTTTAACAGCAGCTCCTACTCACAGCGGAATTTATAGCGACTACTTGCAAAATCAGTCGATCGCCATTCAACAGCAGCCAGAACTCGCCTCCGCATTCCAACAAGTTGTCGATGCTAAAAATAGCATTTACCTCGAACCTTTGATGGCTTATCAGTTAGACAGCATGGGACTTGTCAAATTAGAGGGAAATAACTGTAGTTTGTCTTGCGAATTATACCGCCTGTATTTTCAAGGGCAAAAATTGTGTGAGGACAAGTTGTCGGTGGTTCGTTTTGAGGAGTTGCAGCAAGAAAATCAAAGGCTGCAAGCTTTGGTGAATGTGGACGAACTTACTCAAATTGGCAACAGACGGTATTTTGATAGTTGCTTGCGAATGGAGTGGAAACACATGGCTCGCGAGGGATCTCCGATATCTTTAATTTTGTGCGATCTCGATTATTTCAAAATATATAATGATACTTACGGACATCAAGCAGGAGATGAGTGTTTGCGATCGGTAGCTCAGACAATTCGCCGATCGCTCCAGCGTCCTGCTGATGTAGCTGCTCGCTACGGGGGCGAGGAATTTGCTGTGATTTTACCGGAAACTGATGGGTCGGCGGCTCTGGTTGTTGCCGAACAAATTAGAGCGAAAGTGAAAGCTTTGAATATTGTTTTTAACCCGCAGAGTCTTGACGGTCTACCTAATTCTGTGGTAACAATTAGTTTGGGAATTGCCAGCGTTGTTCCGAGTGAGGAAAATGATGCGATCACCCTGCTACTGGCGGCTGATGAAGCTCTTTATGACTCGAAAAGGCAGGGGCGCGATCGGCTCACTATGAGTACGCTTTTAAATTTTCGATTTGCTGGTGTGAATTAGCTCATTCCTGGGAAATATAATTCGTTTCTACACATACAAAGTCCGCCCGCGCGGACTCTGAAGAAAACGATAGTGAAGAACTGGATTTGATGTTAATAGCGGGGGACGGTTCGATCGACAACCATTGAGTAAGCATCGATGCCACCAACGATATTTTTAACGTTGGTAAATCCTTGAGCGGCTAACCAGTGGCACATTTGAGCCGATCGCACTCCGTGATGACACAGAACTAGGGTTTCTGTATCGCGATCAAGTCTAGCGTCAATTTCACCAGACCATTCGGCAAACTCGCTCAGCGGAAAAGCTACAAATCCCGGCAGCGCCGCGAGTTCAATTTCGTAAGGTTCCCGCACGTCTACAAGCTGCAATTTCTCAGCATTGGTTTCTGCTAATTGGCGAGCTAATTCTTCGACTGTAATTTGAGCAAAAATTTCTGACATTTGATTAGAAGGAAGAAGTCAGTTGGCAGTTGGCAGTTGGCAGTTGGCAGTTGGCAGTTGGCAGTTGGCGGTTGGTAGTTGGCGATTGGCAGTAGCTAATAGCTGTGGAATAACAAATAACAACTAACAAATAACAACTGACAACTAACAACTGACAACTAACAACTGACAACTAACAACTGACAAATTAATTGAGGGGCGAAGGCGGTGGAATTAGCTCCACCGGAGGGGTAGGTGCAGGAGGCCCGTCCAACTGGCTCACGCTGCCCCTCGGGTCAAGACAAGTGGCGATTAACCTGTCAGTGGGAAATTCGAGTCTGCCGCTCAAACCGACTACGCATTCAGCAAACTGTTGTGGCAATAAACTGCGGCGGCATCCATCGAGCACTACCAGGGGATCTGCAGGTTGAGTTCGAGTTTTGCCGTTAATATTCACTACGCAAGTAGCCAATTCATTGGGACGCCTCACCCGCCGACAGCTAGAGAGCGCTTCGACCCCAGAAATATTGGTTTTGCGGTTGATTTGGAGGGCGCATTTAGATATGTCGCGGGGGCGGAGGGCGTCAGCACAAGCGCCGGCGGCTGCCTCTGCCCCCACTCCGGCTTCGATTAGTTCCAGGGCGCAGACGCGATAGGGATTCCTATTGCGAGGGATTCTAATAGTGATGGCTGATGCTGGTGAGATTGGCAGTGCTGTTGCCAACAAACCGAGTGCTGCTAGCTGCGTGCCGAGAGCTAATATCCAGCGCGCGGTAGGGTTTGAGCCTGTCGGTGCTGGCTTTGGGGAAGAAGTGCGGGAAAAATTGCGGTTGTGCATGGCAGATCGAATAGTGAGTTTTTTTGGCTGATTGGGGCGATCGATCGATCGGCTTTTCCTTCAGAATTTACCGCACATTATGGATCGCCCTCCGGTCGATCGTTTTTTTATCGATCTTTATTTGAATTTTGACCGTTACCAACATATAATATAGAGTCTGCATAAAATTGCATACAGATATTAGAGAGGAAAATAAATGTCTCGATATCGAGGCCCCCGATTGAGAATCGTCCGTCGCCTGAAAGAGTTGCCGGGTCTAACCCGCAAAACCCCCAGACGAGATTATCCGCCTGGACAGCACGGTCAAAACCGCAAAAAGCTCTCTGAGTATGCGGTTCGTTTGCAAGAAAAGCAAAAACTCCGTTTCAATTACGGTGTGACGGAACGCCAACTGCTCCGTTACGTCCGCAAAGCCCGCCGTGTCACGGGCTCCACAGGTCAAGTGTTACTGCAATTTTTGGAAATGCGCTTGGACAATACTGTGTTTCGGATGGGAATGGCTCCAACCATTCCGTCCGCTAGACAATTGGTAAATCACGGTCACATAACAGTCAATGACCGTGAAGTCAATATCGCCAGCTATCAGTGCAAGCCTGGTGATGTGGTTGCTGTGAAAAATAGAGAGCGCTCTCGCACAATGGTAGAAGCTAATCTCAAAGACCCAGGCTTGGCTCACTTGCCGAATCACTTGGAATTTGATAAGCAAAAACTGGTTGGCAAAGTTAACGGCGTTATCGAACGCGAGTGGATTGCTCTACAGATTAACGAACTGCTAGTGGTGGAATACTACTCACGGCAAGCTTAATTTATTAGTCATCAGTCGTTGGTCATTAGTCATCAGTTGGTTGCTAGCAGAATAATTAATAGTTGGGTACGAACCCAGTTATTGATTAATTGCTACTGAATAATGAGGACTAAGGACTGAGGACTAAGAATTCATAATTTTCAACACTCCCACCCCTAAAAAGGGATGGGATTTTTTGAAGGTTTCGCTTGTTAACTTCTTTGAGTTGCCATTTGCTCAGATGACACCTGCCTGATGGCATTAAATGATATCAAATCCGTTAGCATCGGAATAGTAAATTCGAGTTCACTGTTGACTGTTTACGGCGTCAACAGTCAACAGTCAACATCATTCCGGTGTAACCGGAAATGATATGATGTCCCAGGCTCAAATTATTCCTTTAAAAAGTTTCTTCTCCGGTTGGTTCTTGGTGGACAATACCTCGCTTTTGAAGGCGATAATTCGCTACAACCGGGTAAACAACACCGCGTATCCGATTTATGGCGCCTACTGGACGATGAACTGCTAAGCCGTTCCAGGGAGAATATCTCAGGTTTTCGTTGAAATCAGATTGTTTTTCATAATCAATAATCTGATGCTTGACGGTGAGACGACCTACTCTCAAGAAGGGTGATTCTTTTTCCTTCCAGACATTGATGCCATCGTCGATCGGCATTTTTAAGCTGGTTTGGAACTGAATGCCAAAATCCCAACAGTATTGGGCATCAGGTTTCGCCAAGGCTTGAATTAGATCATCCCGGTAATAATTGTCTGGTTTATTGGGATCTAAACCCAACGCTTTAGCGCGATCGACAAAGGGAATTTTAGGAATTCCCGGTCGAGATTGTTCTGGAATTATCTCGTGCGGTGGTTTGCATGAAACCGGAGTAAACCCATACTTAATTACCGCAGGATATTCGACAGGAACTACACCAGGCTGGGAGGGATCGAAATCGGGATAGAGACCCAAAGCAGAGGGTGAACCGCTCCAATATTTGGCTGTTAGCAAACTCTTCGGAGTCCGGCTACCCGTAAGCGTTGACACAGCTAAAAAGTGTCTGGGATGTCGTATTAGCCACTTTTTCAATGTCTCTGGTGATTCAACAAGAGCAGAAAAAAAGCCGTAGTAGTCTTTGATGGTTTGGCTCACAAATATCTCTGAATTGTGAACAATGATGTCCTGGGTTTTTGACTCGTGGCTTTGCGTGAGTCGTTCCCCTTCCACCCCCATCACTTTCAGTGAGATTGAGCGCGAATCTTTTTGGTAATCAGGGTATACTTTGGTAGCCCCGTTAGCAAATCGCAACCAAACAGGATATTCTTTGGGTTTTGCTAGCAAACCTTGCTTAAGGGAAATAGCATTGAGTTGCGAAGAACTTAACGAAGCGCGTTTACCCAATTCCCGTTTAATCTCTTCCTCATCAAAGTCAAAAATTTCCAGAGTTCCTTTAACGCAGGCATGAGTTTTGGCGTGAGTATCTCGCAGCGCCCGCTCCTTATCCCCGTAAAGATTATCCATCCGAAGCTTGGCCTGCTCAACCAAAAGATCGTAATATTTGCGTTCGTCCTGTTCGGGATATTCGGTAAATAACTTTTTGTTCATAACATAACCTTCTGTTAATCGCTAAAAAAGGCTGTACACAAACCGTTCCATCTGTGAAACAGTATAAATGCTGGTGCAATTGCTTCCGAATTGCCGTAGCTGAATCGCTTGCGAAAAGATCGCCTTTTTCTTCCTCATTTTTGAGGGCGCAGGTGTGTTTGCGCCCCCCACTACCTTGAGTCTTAGTTGTCAGCTACAACTTAAAGCTCGAAGGAGACTTTGTACTTGGGATCGCTTGGAGGAACATTACGATTCACTAAATCAGAGACTGTTTTGGTATTTTGGATAATTTCCCAACCAACCTCAGAAAAAGTTTCCTTATTGAAGACTTTAGGCGATAACAAAGGATTAGTTAAAGCTTGGGAGAAAGCATCAATGCCAATTATCCGTGCTACCAAAGGCGGAATTGCTGAATTTTTGCGGACATCTTCAGCGTACAATCCCACAAATAATTCAATCTTATCAACATGACCGTACAACTCTTTTAATTTCTGTTGAGCGTATTCGTCACCCGTAATTTGATTGAAATCAGTCACCCTGGGATAACCACACATTTCGCGGTAATCGTTATAACTGGCTAACTGCGCCTGCCGTCCGAGTTTAACAGATGCTAGTTCGGTAGCATCAATAAATGTATAGGGTGTGCCTGCGATCTTAAAATCAGGTGTGTTAAACAAACCAATTCTAGTGCCTGGTTGGGAACAAGTTTCTTCCATCAATGCACCCAACCCTTTATCGATTAACATCTGATTATTCCAGAGGGAATCGTACATGGATTGTTCTTTACCGTCATAGATAAAGGTTTCCGGAATCGCACTATGCCAGCGATAGACAAAACTAAACTCAATCGCCATCCAATTTTCTCGATACCAACTTTCCTTGGTAAAAGCTTCAGGATCGGCAAAGAACCTAAAATTATAGGGCGTAATGTGGAAAATGTACTCTTCCATAATGATATTGAGAACAATCACCATGAGAATATTTCTCGCGGTTTGGAAGAGCCTCTCATCGTCCCATTCCGGATAGCTTTTGGACAAAACATCACAAATTCGATTATGCTCCCTGATACATAAAGTGTTGAGCATGACATAGCCAATTTGGACGTTTGCCCGTTCAACTCCCATTGCAAATAGCTTGCTTTTCTTTTCGGGGGGTTGTCTTTTCTCATCATTAAGGGGTGCATGAAGACCTTCAAATTGAGGATCGATAATACCCTGCTCAGGGTCGGCATAATAAAAGAGTGGATACTCTTCTTCTACGCCATCTTTGCGCTTGAGTTTTTGGGTTTTAAATTTGCCGTCTTTGAAAGCTCTGAGCATATTTGTTTGTTTGCGGGTCAACCCGTAAACATTACACATATCAATCTGATGGTTGGAGGTATTTTTGAAGCGGTTTTCCTGATCGATCCGGAGAAAACTATCTGTAAACCACTGCACCCAATAGGGAAACAGCAGAGTCGATTTTTCCGAATAAATGGTTTTTCCATCTCTTTTTTGGAATAAGGTCTTTACTTTGTCGAGTGGTGGTAAATTCCCTTCTTTGTTGAATTCTGGGTCTGGAGGTAAATGTCGCCCAGTATAAGTCTTGTCTGTAAGTGAATCCCAAGAGATGTAGGTATCAGTTTTCTTGGGAATATCTGTCCCTGGAATTTTGGGATCTAAGCCCATTAAGCTATAGGGAAGCGGGCGAGTCGGAAGTTTGTAAATGATGCTATTGAGAAAAAATTTGTTTAGTTTACGTTTCAGAGGCTCGTAACTTTGAACTAAATTCCAAATGGGTTTGAAATGAGTCAACGTATATGCTAAAGCTTTGTTGCTGAATCCATCTCTAGATGTATCTCTTGTCATGATTCCTTTTCCTTTCGATTGTTGTAGATTAGATCGTTTTCTTAGGTTCGGTTCTGAGAGATTGATCAAGTTTGATCATTTTTCTATATTTTCAATTACTTTGGAGAGAATCTTTTGCAGATTCTTAGGCCGATAGTCTTGGCGTTTTTTCAATCGCTCGATCGCACTTTCATGAAGATCCTCAAGGGTCTCCCCCACCTCGCGCCACTTGATTCCTGCCAATTTGAAGAACCCAGGATTGTTTTGAAATGGAACCTTATAATCAGGCTTGATATCCTCAATAGCCTCTGGCTCAAATTCCAGCTTCAATTCAAAGTCACTGATTTGATCCAACATCCACTTCAAGACAGCATCTGATAACCCCCGGTATTCTGGCGTACCACCGCCGATGCAGCCATGCTCGCCTGGAAACCAAACTTGACGAAGCTTCTGGTTCGGGGCATCAGGATTTTTCTTCATCAGGGTAACATCAAAGACTTCGCGAATTTCGTCGATCGCAACGGCGTGCACCGCATTCTCAATATCCTTATTTAAAGTGGTGTCGTGGAATTTGTACCTTGCTTTGATCTGTCCCTCAAACTTCCTGAAGGCGGGTACAAGAGGAATACCAAGGGCTCCAACGGTGTCGAAACAACCAAGCAAGGTAATCGGGACGCGATCGCCCTTATCTTTGCCGAATTTTTCGCGGAAACTCTTTGCTTCCGAATGCTTTGGTGAAATCTCTCGCTTACGGTAAAGCTCGTAAGCTTGTGATGCCATGGTAACGTTACGGCGGGATAGGAGACCGGAGCAATAGATCATCCCGGCTAGACTCCTGACTGTGTAAGCACCGCGACTGAACCCGAATAGATAGATTTCGTCACCCTGATCGTAGTTGAAAGAAAGAAAACGATAGGCATCTTGTATATTTTTATCGATTCCCAGCCCAGTGACTCCGCCCACAATCTTGTTACTGTCTACTCCAATTCCCTCGTCATAAAACACAATCTGCGGAACCCCGTCACTGGCTGTCCGTTTCACTGCCTGGGCAAGCCTAACCACATTAGTTGGGCACTGAGTATCTAGTTTGTTCCAAGTTCCATCACAGCAAACTATCAGACGTTTCCCTGGTTTCGTCATTTTTATATTCTCTCTTTGAATTTGAAATTGGAGAGCGAGCTGTCTTTGGTAATCGGTTACAAGAGAATTGCCAATTCCGGTGTTTCTATCGCCTGACAGCGATCGCTGATTATTGATTGCTGGAAATCGATATTTTGCTGGCAATCTTTAGCTTTTTCGATTCTCAGGATAGTAGTCTCAAAACACCATCTAGTCTAGTTGGCTGTATTAAAATGTTAATTTTATTTATATTTCTTCACTAAAAAATTCAGAGCGTGAAATAGTAGGTTGGGTTCTGGGAAAGTCCTCGATTTACCTAAAACGTAAAAAAATCAGAGCGTGAAATAGTAGGATCGGTTCTGGGAAAATCCTCAATTCTCCTAACAGAAGTAGCAATCCGACGCCCTAGCTAAGAAACCTTTAAACACATTTACGGTCTGCCAGGTCAGTTTTGAGAACAGCTATATCTGATCGATTTGTCCGTTGGCTGCAAGATAATAGTGACGTATTGGCCGAACACACAGCAGATTTGGACTAGGTTTTAGATTAAAATTTGTTGCAGCAACTCTCAGGTTTTCTGCGATCAGCTTGAAGTTTTTTACAATCTGTGGGCTTTTCTGGTTTCTTGATCGGTAAATTTGTACGAAAATTTCCTAGCCCCGGTTAAATTTGAAACGTCCAAAAGTGGGGACGATCGACCGCAGCGACTGGCTACGAGGTTCTCGCACCAAAACCAAAGGCAGCAAGCCTGCCAGCCGCACAGCAGCCGAGAGGGCAAACAGTGCTCCCAAACTCATGCCGGGAAGTTCGGCAAGAAAGCCGCCGGCGGTAGTTCCCAAAGCCCCAGCTAATCCCGAAACCGCTGCGGCGATCGCAAAATAAGTCGAAGGTTGCTCGATCGACGCTATCTCCATTTGAATATTGTTAGTACACAGCCCGATCGCGCCTAAAGTCGTTCCCGCCAGCAAGTGCAGCAGCGGCAGCCACACCCAAACCGCAAACGGGTAATTGCCCGTACCCAACCACAGCAAAGGCGTTAGGGCCACCACCAGCCCCACCGCAATTAGCAGCGGGCGATTTCCCCAGCGATCGGCCAACTTACCCCAAAACATCAGCAGCAGTAGATTTGCCCCGGAACTTAAGCTGGTGTAAATCGTTACCAAACTCACATCCAAGCTTAAATCTTTTAGCAAGTAAATATTAAAAAAAGGCGCGCTGAGATTAATAGCAAATGTCCACACACTGAAGTAAAGAATAAACATTAAAAAATTAGAATCTTTCAGCACAGAAGGCACAAAATCTGTTATTTGCTTTGCTTTTTTCTCTGTAAGTCGATCGCTCTGTGTATCTTTTTTGTATACCTGGGGATTCACATCAACCATGAAGCATTGACACCCCAAACTAATCATTCCCGCCAAAACACCCACCAATAAAACAATACCGTAGCCCAAAATTGGGCCGCCGTCCCAAGTTGAAACTCCCAATCCCATCAACGGCACTCCCAGCAAAGTTATGAGGCTGACAGCACTGTTGCGAAAGCCAAAATAGCGTCCCCGCAAGCGCTGAGGAACCACAGCAGCCATCCAACTGAACCAGCTAGAATTGGCAAAAGCTGCCAGCACGCTAGCTGCTACGACTGTTACCAGTGTCCATTGCAGCAGTTGGTCGAGGTCTGCGTGCTGGGAACCCCAAACAATTGCCACCGCGAGCACCAGCCACAGCAGCCGCGAAACGCCGAATACAAATAGGTTGTACCAGTGGCGACTGGTTGTCTGATCTGCGATGTAAGCTCCTAATGGTTGCAGGAGATTTACCACCATTGGAATAGCCGAGAATATACCTATTTCCACGCTGCTCGCGCCGAGTTGCAGCAAGAAATTGCTCAGTAGCACCCCGCTGGTCGCCGACTCGAAGACAGCGGCAAAAACGCCGTCTAGAGTTGAGGCTTTCAGGGTCGATCGAACGTCTTTTTTGGAAAATTTGAGAGCTATTTTTGGAGAGAGAACGAGCTGAAATATTTTCTGGTCTACTATTTCTGGAGTCTGAAGAGATAGAGGTTCATTTAACTCTGCAACTGGTTCAACCATAGTCAATCAATTTTAGATTCTAGATTTTAGATTTTAGATTGGAGAATTGAAGTAACAGGGTTAGATAAAACCAGCCCCACCTTCAAGAGGCTAGCTCGAAAGTAGGACTGGCACGTCCGGGTAATTCAGATAAATATAAATGAGTTGCAATCGCTAGGACATCAACCGGTTGGGAGATATAAATTTGCTAATTGTAAAAAAGTAGGTTTTAGGGCTTAACCAGGAAGCGAGCGCAGCATTTCGCCTACCAAAAATTTCTCGAATTCCGCCTCAAACAAGTTCCCCCAATGGCAAAAACAAATTTCGCGCGAGCTCACTCGGTTCTCAAATCTTTACGGCTAGCTAAATCTATAGAATGAAAGACGATCGACTTGCCGACTATAGCTCTCCCAGGGTTCGCGATCGAGATTCCGGGTTTTTTGTAAAAATCGCCCCCAGGTGCCGATAAAGCTTCGGAGTGGGTTATTGGCGATCCTCTATGAGGGCTTCGCTAACGCACCTCAACAAAAGTGTGGCTTGCTTCAAGGCAACTCACAGGACAAAATTATAGTTGACAAAAATTACGCGAACTGCAGATAATAGCAAACCCTAGAATTAAACTGAAACCTTTGAAAGATATCACTGCTAAGGTGTGATGTCGATTATCAGCAAATTTACGGATTTCTGCATTTGATCGTGACCAAAACTAAACCTTTATCCGGGTATACACTGCCAGTATTTGCGTGTGCAGCCGCACTTGCAGCTTTGCGGTGCTTGCGTGATGGTATTCAGTCTCTAGATAGCGTATCAGTAAATTTACTGGAACCGCAAATAACGGCAGAAATTCCGATCGAACAGGCGTCTGTACTCAAAACTGATACCGCTTTAGGAGTGACTCGCTCAGATCCGGGGGAAAATCTCGATCTGACTCGCAATACCCCCGTTTGGGCAATGGTGGAATTGGGGAATTGGGAAGAGGGAGAGCAGATTGTGATTCTCGGCGGTGAAGGTATAGGGCGTCACACAGTCGGTGGAGGGGCGGCAATCTATGATTACGCAATGCGGCTGCTGCGATCGAATCTGAGCCTAGAACTCTCACCCTCCGAAAAAATTACTGTCACCCTGATTCTGCCGTCTGGGCGCCAACTAGCCACCCGCACTTCTAACGAAGCTTTCGGCGTGGTAGAAGGACTTTCGCTGCTGGGTACAACTGGCATTTCTCAACCGCTGAGTGCCCCTGGACAGTTGGAAGTTTACCGCGAACAATTGCAACAAAAAGTGGAACTGTTTGACTGTTTGGTTTTCTGTATCGGCGAAAACGGCTTGGATTTGGCGCGACAACTGGGGATCAATCCTGAGAGGCTAGTCAAAACCGCTAACTGGCTTGGCCCGCTGCTGGTAGAAGCCGGATATCAGGGCGTGCAGTCAATTTTGCTGTTTGGCTATCACGGGAAACTGATGAAATTGGCGGCGGGAATTTTTCACACTCACCACCACCTCGCTGACGGGCGCAGGGAAATTCTCACAGCTTACTGTGCTAAAGCTGGAATGCCTGCCGATGCGTGTTCCGCAATTTTTGCCGCAGCGACAGCCGAAGAGGCTCTCGGGCAACTGCGGGCTTTGGACGCCGAGTTTGGGAGCAATTGGGTCGATCGAATTTACGGCGACATCGCCCGACAAATAGACTTGCGCTCATCGGATTGCATTTTTACTCACACTAACTTGCACATCCCCGTGGGATCGGTGATGTTCGGGCGCGATCGCAAAATTATTGTTAAAAGTGAAATAGGAGATACATTTTTGACGCAAATTTGTTAATGTAGTGTGAATACCCCTGAATTCTGTTTAAAACATCGGTCAGGGATAATATTTAACAAGTAATAATTCTCTGTCCCTAAACCTTAATTATACTAGGTTGCTTCGGGAAGTTATTTCTGAAGCAAGAATTCAATTAATTAGGGTAAGGATCGAAGTAAATCTATGGCCCTGTACCCGATTAATCGACTAACATCGCTGACGGCAATCTAGTATAAATAAGATTTATTCCTAGCGACAAATGGTTCCTGGCCTTCCTTAGAATTGTACTGAGACCGCGACAAATACGTCCGCTACTTTCTGCCCCATTAGCACTTAGCAATTACGCAATAACCGTGACTACTAAAATAGAAACTGAATCCGTTCTCACAAACTCTTTAATGCAGCAGATAGATCGCCAGATCATCGTGATTCTCGACTTCGGTTCGCAATATTCCGAACTAATTGCTCGTCGAATCCGCGAAACTCAAGTATATTCAGAAGTTATTTCTTACCGGACTACTGCAGAACAGTTAAAAGCTATCAATCCTAAAGGAATTATTCTTTCAGGAGGCCCAAGTTCTGTATACGATGAAAAAGCACCCCACTGCGACCCAGAAATTTGGAATTTGGGAATACCAGTGTTGGGAGTCTGCTACGGGATGCAGTTGATGGTAAAGCAGCTCGGAGGCACGGTTGAGCGATCGAAATTAGCGGAATACGGCAAGGCATCGCTATTTATTGACGATCCTACGGATTTGCTGACAAACGTCGAAGAGGGCAGCACGATGTGGATGAGCCACGGAGACTCGTGTACTGAACTGCCGCCTGGTTTCGAGATCCTCGCTCACACTGACAATACTCCGTGTGCTGCTGTTGCTCACCACGAGAAAAATTTGTACGGGGTTCAGTTTCACCCAGAAGTAGTTCACTCGATCGGGGGAATAGCTTTAATTCGCAATTTTGTTTACCACATTTGCGAGTGCGAACCGACTTGGACGACAGCTACTTTTGTGGAGGAATCGATTCGCGAAATTCGAGAGCAAGTTGGGGATAAACGAGTTTTGCTGGCTCTATCGGGCGGTGTAGATTCTTCTACTTTGGCTTTCTTGCTGCACAAGGCGATCGGCGACCAACTTACCTGTATGTTTATCGACCAAGGGTTTATGCGGAAGTATGAACCAGAACGGTTGGTAAAATTATTTAAAGAACAATTCCACATTGACGTTGAGTATGTTAATGCTCGCGAACGCTTTTTAGCTCAACTTGAAGGGATTACCGATCCTGAAGTAAAACGCAAGCGAATCGGTCACGAATTTATTAACGTATTTGAAGAAGAATCGAAGCGTCTGGGCCCCTTTGACTACCTCGCCCAAGGTACTCTTTATCCTGATGTGATTGAGTCGGCTGACACTAATGCAGACCCGAAAAGTGGCGAACGAGTTGCTGTTAAAATTAAAAGCCACCACAACGTCGGCGGTTTGCCGAAAGATTTGCGATTTAAGCTGATTGAACCGCTGCGAAAACTGTTTAAGGATGAGGTGCGAAAAGTCGGCCGGTCGATCGGGCTTCCCGAAGAAATCGTGAACCGACAGCCTTTCCCGGGCCCCGGATTGGCGATTCGGATTATAGGAGAAGTTACCGCAGAGAGACTAAATATTTTGCGGGATGCTGACTTCATTGTTCGCCAAGAAATTAATCGCCACGGATTGTACGGTGAACTTTGGCAAGCTTTTGCTGTTTTGCTACCGATTCGCAGTGTAGGGGTGATGGGCGATCAGCGCACTTATGCTTACCCCATCGTCTTGCGATTTATTAAGAGTGAAGACGGGATGACGGCTGATTGGGCGCGGGTTCCTTACGATTTGTTGGAACTGATATCGAACCGGATTGTGAATGAGGTTAAGGGGGTGAATCGAGTGGTTTACGATATTACTTCTAAGCCACCGGGAACGATCGAGTGGGAGTGATTTGTAGTTAGCGATTAAGTAGACGGACTAATTTTTTCGTCTGTCTACTTATTTTTATTTTGGATAAAAGGGCGATTTCCTCTGGGATAGCTACGCTTCACGGGCTTTAGGGGATGAGGGAGTGGGAAGGGTGATCGCTTTTATAGAAGCCATTTGACATTTTTTACTGTTTGAAGTAAAGTGACTGCAAAATTCGTATCCAGCAGTTATGCCATACTCTACCAGCCTCACAGACGAAGAGTGGATCATCCTCGAATGCTTGTTTTTTCCGGTTGTGACAAGGTAGGGGAAGATAACGGGGAAATGCTTGGATAGAGACGTGCAAAATCCTCGTCAGTAATTTTGAGAGAACTCTGCTTGATGCGAGTGCCAAGGTTAATCTTTGTTTTATTACAAGACTTCGGACAGTTTTTGATAACCAAGCGTAGAATATGGCTTTCAAGGCGATTCGGCAATCGAACTACGAAAGAAAAATCAAGGGTTTCAGACTAGGAACTAAAAACTCTCCAGACTATTGTTATTAGGCTGATGCTGATAAGGCTTGCAGCGACTTAGATATCAAATGGGTTCTATAAACGTTCGCCAGTTGAGCTACGATCGCACTTTTTAACGTGCTTAGCTTAAACTTACTCGTGTTTTTTGAGGAAAAAGTTTTATTATAATTTAAGCGCGCTCAGCAAACAATTTATTTTAGGGAGAAGTCTAATGATTATAACAAGCATAAGTCAAAGATATCGACAGCAACTGTTGACTTATACTTGGCTGGTATCTTTAGGTTTTTTACTGTTCTCACCTGCTGCTACAGGGCAGCCAATTACTCCGGCTCCCGATGGCACAGGAACTGCTGTTAATGCCTCCGGCAATCAATTTAACATCAACGGGGGACAGCGCTCACAAGACGGCACTAATCTCTTTCATAGCTTTCAGCAGTTTGGACTCACAGAGGGTCAAATTGTTAACTTTATGTCTGAGCCAAATATCCGCAATATTTTAGGGCGAGTTGTGGGTGGCGATGCTTCTTATATTAACGGTTTAATTCAAGTAATAGGCGGTAGTTCTAACTTATTTTTGATGAATCCGGCAGGGATTGTTTTTGGTTCCAACGCTCAACTGAACGTGCCTGGTTCATTCTTAGCAACAACAGCAACCGGAATCGGATTAGGCAACAATTGGTTTCAGGCAGTTGGCGTTAATGAATACGCTATGCTGATAGGAACGCCAAGCATTTTAAATTTTGGTACAGCTCAGCCAGGGGCGATCGCAAATTTCGGTCAACTGCGCGTACCTAACGGGCAAACGCTAGCTTTAATAGGCGGAACAGTTTTCAGCCCCGGTACTTTGTCAGCACCCTCCGGGCAAATTGCGATCGCATCGGTGCCCGGAGAAAACTTAGTCCGCATTTCTCAAGCAGGGCATCTGCTGAGTTTAGAAATTTCCCCCTCTTCTAATCTAAATTCTGCTTCTGTGCCGTTGAGTCCCCTCACCCTGTCCCAACTGCTGACAGGGGGTAGCAGCAACGCTACAGGCGTTACAGTTAACAGCGACGGCAGCGTACAGCTAACGAATTCAGACTTGCAAGTAAAAGCTGGCGATGTGGCGATCGCCGACACTCAGGCAACAGGTGCGAACCAAAATTTGGCAGTGTCTGCTCAAACGGCTACTGTGTCAGCCGCGCGTAACCTAACCCTAGTAAACAGGCAATTACAGACAACCGGTGACTTGAAATTGCAAGCGGGGGAATCTGTCCGCATTCGCGACAGCGCGACTAACTCTTTTGTTACTGATGTGGGTGGAAACCTAACCGTGCAGGGCGATCGTCAAATAGACATCCAGGCTCGCAATAACTCCCAAAGCTTACTGAGCGCTGGCGGCCGCATCACACTTACGAGTAACGGTACTGTATCCGGTGATGCCCTCTTCAGAGCTGGCAGCGATTTCTCAATAGGCACACTTCTAGGTAGCCCCGGCAACTTCGCAAGTTCAGGCGGTTCTACGATCGTCTCAGGCGGAAACGTCTCTTTTGGTAATTACGCAGGCGGTTCTCTGGGAGTGCAAGCAAAAGGCGCGATCGCAGTCGGCGATCTCGCTATCAGTTCCGCATCTAGCGATCGACCCCAGTTGGTTTTTACGGCTGGCAACCTACCCACTCCCCTCACTGCAAACAGCACTCCAGCATCCGCCAGTTCTTCACCTGCCAGCATTCAAGTTGGCAATATCGCGATCGCAGGTTCAGTTTTTTTAGGCGCTGCAAACAGCATTCAAGCAGCATCTATTACTTCAAATGGCGGAGATATTGCGCTGGTAGCGTCCGGGGACATCGCAGCGGAAAACCTGAATACTTCAACTTTAACAACGAGCAATGCCGGCAATATTACCCTCTACAGCGCGGGGGGAAGCATCAATACGAGCGCCAGCACCTTGAACGCTTCCTCGATAATCGGTAACGGTGGGTCAATTTTCCTATATGGGACAAACACGATCGCCGCCGGTGGAATTACAACCTCTAGCTTCTTTGGAAACGGAGGCAACGTCACCCTTTATGGAGAAGGCAATATCAGTGCAGGCAACATCGACACTGGCGGAATCCAGGCAGGCGAGATCAGCTTGCTGAGCAATCGAGGTGCGATCGACACCGGCGCCAGCACTCTGAACGCGAATGGTGGCAGCGGAGGGGGCAACATCTCTCTCAATGCTTACGGCAATATAGCAACGGGAAATATTGTCTCTAGCGGTGGCAACATTACCCTCATCAGTCCAGCAGGTGCGATCGGTGTCGGCGATCTCAACTCTGGCAGCGGCACTGCAGGTGGCGATGTCGGGCTTTTGGCATTTGGTAGCATTGCAGTCGGAAACATTGTCTCAAACGGTGGCAATATCGGCCTCAATAGTATCAGCGATAACAACAACAGCATCAGCGCTAGGAATTTTGATTCGAGTTCTAACAGAGGAGTGGGAGGCGCGATCGAACTCAAAACTGCTGTGGGTAATTATGAGGGTGACATTGTGACTGGTAATATAACCTCCGGTGGCGGTCGCATTTATGTGTTGAATCAGGGTTACTTTAACGCTGGCAATAGTACCCTAAATTCCAGCTATAGCGGTGGAGTTGGAGGCCAGATCGAAGTATACGGAGCGACTGCTGTAACTCTGGGAAATGTCATTTCTGGAGGTGGCTGGATCAAGTTATCTCCCCCAGGCGAGGTCAACGTCAGTGGGGTAATAAATTCTAGTTCCAGCACGGGGAAAGGTGGCGTAATCCAGATTGCAGGAACCGATGTTAGTGTCAGAGATATTATTTCCGGCGATAGCGTGATTGGTTTTCGGAATGAGCCACCTGGGGGAACCACGCTCAATATTGGCGCTTTAAATTCTACATCTTCCCAAGGGATGGGTGGCAATATAGAGGTGAAGGCGTTTAATTTAACTACTCTAGGCAACATAACTTCTGGGGGTAGCGCGATTCTCCTTCAAGGGGAATCCAGTTTTAGTGCCACCGGAGACAGAATAGATTCGAGCACGAGCGCAGGAGTTGGGGGTAATATTGTACTCCGCTCTTACACAGATATCACTGTAGCGGGTTCTATCCTCTCTGGAGGTGGCAACATCAGTTTGCTTAGCTCTGGTGGCAGTATTAATGCCAAAAACAGCTTCCTCACCTCTGTCGCTCCGATGGGTATACCAGATGGAAATATCACTTTGCAAGCCTTGGGCGCGATCGCTCCGGGTACTATCCTCAGCTATGAGGGTACGATTCGCCTCGCTACTAGCAGTAATGACCCCAACAGCATTGATACCAGTGGCAGCCGATTAATATCTCTGACCGATCCTACCCTTGTTTTGGGCAGTCCACGATTAGATCTTTGGCGAGGTCTCGGCTTTGGGAGTGGTGGGTTAGCTCCCACACTACCGCCAGAACCGCCAACAATTGCAGCACTCGCACCACCTGGGATTCAATTCCCTGCGATCGCACCTCTAGGCTTAGGTGTACCACAACCAGATAATTCTGATTCCTTTGGAGAGTCCCCTGGGTTAACTCCCACGCTGCCGCCAGAAATGGGCGTGCTAGAACCATTAGAATTTCCTTCCCCTGGGTTAACTCCCACGCTGCCGCCAGAAAGGGGCGTGCCACAACCATTAGGTCTCCCAACCACCACACCACTCGTACCAACGCTTGCAAACTCAGATGCAATACCAACTGCGGCAGCCACTGTACCTGTATCAGTGCAAGTCTCTAATACACAGCGAGGAAATCCTAATACCCTTGCCGCTCAACAATTGAGCCAGCTTAATGGGGATCGAAATCGCGAACCGCAAAACTTAGCAAGCCTGACACCTAGTGCTGCTCAATGCTTAACTGAGGAACAATTACTGGGGCAGCAAGCAGGATTGCCTCTCCAGACTGCGCCAAAAGACTACAGCAAAGCGATCGCCTGCTACCAGCAGAATTTAGAGCTGGCGAGACTTGGACGCGATCGCGCTAGGGAAGGCTACGCCCTCAACAATCTAGGCGCGACTTACTACGCGATCGGAGATTATGAAAAAGCAATTTCTTACCACCAGCAGCACTTAGCACAAGCTGAATCCAGGGCCGATTTATTGGGAAAGGGACAAGCTTTTATTGGTTTGGGAGCTGCTTACGGCGCGATTGGCAATTATAAAAAAGCGATCGAATACTATCAGCAAAGTTTGGAAGTAGCGCATTCCCTAAAATCGCCTGATTTAGAGGCGAGTGTTCTCAGAAATTTGGGATTAGTTTACTATGCCCAAAAAGAGTATAAAAAGGCAGTTGAATATCAAGAGCAAAGTTTAGCGATCGCTAAACAGCAGCGCGATCGCCGAGGCGAAGCTCTTGCTTTGAGCAATTTGGGATTAGTACACTATTCCCTAACCGATTATGCCAAAGCAATTGACGAGCATAAACAAAGTTTAGCGATCGCCTCAGCACTGGGCGATCGCTTCGTTCAAGGTCGTGCTCTAGAGAATTTAGGAATTGCTTACTATGCTCTCAAAAATTATCCTCAAGCGGTTGAGTCTCACCAACAAAGTTTAGTCATTGCCAGAGAACTGAGCGATCGCCACGCCCAAGGCCGCGCACTCACAAATTTAGGTGACGCTTTATACAAAGCAAAGCAACCAGCAGAAGCTATCAAAGCATTATTTTCAGCCATTGAAATTTGGGAATCTCTGCGGTCAAATTTAGGAAATAACGACCTCAATTTAGTTTCAATTTTTGAAACCCAAGAAACAAGTTATAGTACGTTGCAAGAAGTGCTGGCTAATCAAAATCAGCATGATAAAGCGCTAGAAATAACAGAGCGCGGACGGGCGCAAGCTTTTGTTAGATTATTGACCAACCGTGTTTATTCCCAGTCAGCCCTGGCTACCCTAAAGTCATCGGAAAGTCAAATAAAACCGATCAATATCCAGGAAATTCAGCAAATTGCTAAACAACAAAATTCCACTTTAGTTTCTTACTCGATTATCAAAGAAGTTGTAGAATCTGATGGTCAAAGAAAGCTGCAAGATTCAGAACTTTATATCTGGGTAATACAGCCGACCGAAAAAATTGACTTTCGTCGCATCGCTTTGAAAGGTTTGGTTGAGGAAAAAACTTCATTAAAAGCCTTGATTACTGAAGGTCGTTGCTTCATTCCCAGTTGCCTGGAAAACAAGCAGCGATCCCAACCAGGTACAAATCCCACCCGAACCAGGCCAATTGTCGAGGAACGATTTTTAGACCCCTCTTTGCAAGAGCTTTATCAACTACTGATCGAACCAATTGCTGACCTTCTACCTCAAGATCCAGCGTCGCGAATTACCTTTATTCCTCATGAATCTTTGTTCTTAGTTCCCTTTGCCGCGTTGCAAGATTCTTCGGGAAACTACTTGATTGAAAAACATACTATTTTAACAGCACCTTCAATTCAAGTGCTGTCTTTAACAAATAAACAGCAACAGCTTGCTTCAGGAAAAGGTGCGCTAGTCGTTGGGAATCCTACCATGCCAAGTGTTGCCTTTACGACGAACCAACCTCCTCAAAAACTGTCATCACTCCCACACTCTGAAGCCGAAGCGATCGCGATCGCTCAGCTTTTGAATGCTGAACCGCTTACAGGCGACAAAGCGACAAAAGTAGCAGTTTTACAGCAAATAGAGCGATCGCGCATCGTGCATTTAGCAACTCACGGCATCCTGGATGACGTGGAGGGATTGGGGGTACCTGGAGTCATCGCACTTGCCCCAAGCAAGGATGACAGTGGTTTACTCACTGCTAGCGAAATTTTCAATTTGAGGTTGAATGCCGAACTCGTCGTTTTGAGTGCTTGCAATACGGGTCGCGGTCGTATTACAGGTGATGGCATCATTGGTTTATCGCGATCGTTTATTGCAGCAGGCGTTCCGAGTGTTGTAGTTTCTCTGTGGTCAGTATCTGACGAATCAACAGCCGACTTGATGGCGGAATTTTATCGGCAGATGCAGCTAACGCCTGATATTGCCCAAGCGCTGCGGAAGGCCATGCTGGTGACATTGGTCAAACATCCTAATCCTGTAGATTGGGCGGCTTTTACCCTCATTGGCGAAGCAGAGAAACGTTAACCCGGAAAAGCTGATTTCCTGTCGTCAAGAGACCTAATACCTGCTCTTGGGTACTTAGTGTGCCCAATTATCATTTTTCTGGTGTCTTACACCCCACGTCGGGCCCTTTGATATCAATTCCGGTTAGATCGGAATGTTTAAACCACAGAGAACGCAGAGGATACAGAGGAAGGGAAGAGAGATGGATAATTCCGATGAAGGGCAGATTTGATAAACTCTCACACTCAAAGGGTCAAATTTGGGTTGTAGGTGTGCCACCGCTGCATTGGTTTCAATGTTGTGACTTCCATCACTGGTCACACGGACTTGGTTCACCGAATATTTTCAGTATTATCACGCAAAAAAACCAGCACCATCACTTGCTCTTAGGAGAAACCACGAGATGATTAAGGTGTCGAGTTCAAAACAATCCCATGTCTCCAGTTAATCTTCTCCCCGGCGCTATCAACGAATTAATTGCCACTGTCACCGATACTCACTGCGTTACCAAAGCTGACCGCTACGGCATGATGGCTGCCATCCTCGATGAGTCAATCAGTGAAGAAGAACGCGGCTCACTCGATCGTCTAATTCGCTCTCTGGTCAAAGGTAGGATTCAAGTCAGTGAGGAACTCTCCATCGTCTCGTAAGCAGAAAGCTCGTTGAGAACTCGACACTCTACAACGGCTTTCGATGGGGAAAGTTTAGGCCAGTCACTGATATTGCGATCACTGCCTACCAGGATAGCTTTTTGTATAATGCACTTTTGACATAGACGATTAGCGTTCCCAACTTTATAAATATTATGACGGATACCATCCAGCATCTCATTGAGCCACACATTCAAGATTTGGGTGGATTCCAAGCCCGCCGCCTGCTTCCCTCCGAGGTTTTAGCGCTGGTAGGCCCGTTCATCTTTTTTGACCATCTGGGCCCTGCAGTGTTTCCACCTGGCAGGGGCGTGGATGTCAGACCGCATCCGCACATCAACTTAGCAACCGTCACCTACTTGTTTGAGGGTGTTTTGCTGCATCGTGATAGTGTAGGCAGCGTTCAAGAAATCCGTCCTGGTGCCGTGAACTGGATGACGGCAGGGCGAGGCATTGTCCACTCGGAACGCACGCCTGATGACGATCGCAGCAAAGAAGCCATCCTGCATGGCATCCAAACCTGGATAGCCCTTCCCGATGAATACGAAGAAACCGACCCCTGGTTTCGGCATCATCCGGCTTCTGAGCTGCCTGTTTGGGAGGATGCAGGAGTTTCGTTCACCCTAATTGCCGGTGAGGCCTATGGTCGTACTTCCCCAGTTCAAATATTTTCACCCATGATTTATCTGGACGTGCAACTGACTGCTGGAAGAGAATTTACCTTACCGGGCCATTACAGCGAACAGGCGGTTTACAGCGTAACAGAGGGGCTTGTTATCGATGGAGTGCCTCTGGAACAACATCGGTTGGCAGTTCTCACTTCCGGCACTGAAGTAAACATTTCTGCTTCAGGCAAGGCTCGTTGTATTGTGATTGGCGGTGAACCTGTTGGTGAGCGGCATAAGTGGTGGAATTTTGTTTCGAGTCGGCACTCGCGCATTGAGCAAGCCAAACTCGATTGGAGAGAGGGACGCTTTGCTCAGGTTCCTCAAGAGACAGAGTTTATTCCGCTGCCAGAAGAGCCACCTTCTCAAGCAGAGCAACCGTTGTAAATAACCGCAGCGATTTAAATTAAAAAACTGTTTTTTGATTCATAATTCGTCTTTTTCACCTGACGGGGTTGTCACCCCGTCAGATTGGTGGATTGACAGCGGGGACCAATCATAGATTTTTTTAGTATCCGCTCAATAAATAGGGGTAACAGCAAAAAAGAAGGTTCACAAATACGAAGAGCATGATAGAATATAAAGCAT
>NZ_JAUBSH010000080.1:0-32146 GCF_036704705.1 Microcoleus sp. K1-B1
GTAAGACTAGCAACGATTAGCAAAACCCGATGAAGCGTCAAGAATCACCGCGGCTTTAGCCCGGTGAGTATTTCAAGAGTTAACGCCGATAAACTGTGCCGTTAGGAAGAGTGGCTCCAATCAACTTCGCTCCCGTCAAATCCGCTTCAGTGAGAATCGCTCCCCGGAGGTTGGCTCCTGTCAAGTCAGCTTTCTGCAAGTTGGCTTTACTCAGGTTAGCTTTGCTCAAGTTAATTTCATGCAGGCAAGAATTAGAAAGGTCGGCATTGAGCAAGTAGGCTAGACTCAAGTTGGCTTTGCTGAGGTTGGCCCCGCTCAAGTTAGCTTCCATCAGATAAGCACCGCTCAAGTTGGCTTCGTTCAACAATGCCTCTGCCATATTAATTCCAGTTAAAAGTTTGCGGCTCAAGTCTACACCGCCCAGATCGGCCCCGCTGAGGTTAATACCGCTTAAGTGGCTGCCATTCAAAGTAATGTTTCTCAGGTAGGTTTTGCTGAGGTCTGCTTTGCACAAATTGGCTCTATCCAAGCAAGCTTCGCTAAGGTCTGATCCGCTTAAGCACGCGCCGTTTAAATAGGCTTGAGTGAGGTTAGCTCGCCTGAGATTAGCTTTCAACAGGTTGGCTTTGCTGAGGTTAGCACGGGTTAAGTTGGCTCCGGCTAGGTTGGCTTTGGATAATTCTGCTCCGGTGAGCTGTGCTTCGGTCAAGTCTGCCTCTTTCAGACTCGCTAGACTTAAGTAAGCATCTTTGAAGTTTGCTCCGTTGAGATTGGCTTTAATCAGATAGGCTTTACTGAGATTGGCCTGAGTGAGAACGGCTTTGGTGAGGTTAGCGGCGCTCATATCTGCACCTATGAGATTAGCATGGGGAAGAATTGCTCCGGTCAGGTTTGCCCAATTCAGGTGAGATCCGGCTAGGTTGGCGCCGGTGAGATTGGCTTCGATGAGATTGGCTCCACTCAGACTGGCTGCCATGAGGTTGGCGCCGGTGAGATTGGCTCCGCTGAGGTCAGCTTTGCTGAGATTGGCTCGGCTCAGATGGGCTTTGGTGAGGTCGGCCCCGCTGAGGTTAGCACCGATTAAGTAGGGTCGTTGCTGGTGTTGGTTGAGGTTTGCCAAAATTAGAGTTGGGGCATCGCTGGAACGGTATAAATCGATCGGACTCAACACAATGCCGCGCAGATTTGCCAGTCTAAAATCTCTTTCGCCGGCTGCATATCGAGTTAGAAGTTCATTGGCGTCCATTAAGTTCTAGCAAAATGTTTGAGGTTTTGATTGCTTTTAAATTTTATGAATTTCTAGAGTAAGTTATGAATTTTCTAGCTGCTAGTTATAATCAGGTTTTATTTAAATTGCTAAAACATGATTTTTTGACTGAGGAGCTTTTTTATAATTTAACTCACAGTTTTGATGATACGGTGGATAATATGGCTACCAAACAAGCGATTTGACAGCTATTAGCAACAAAGTAATAGCTGTCAAATAAGTCAGTTTTTTTGGAAAAGTTGACTGAGAATAGCTTCATGGTCTTTTCCTTCTTCGACCATAGAATCTACTGGTTGGAGGCGATCGCGCAGCCCTAAAATAAAGCGGTTGCAGTCCGAACCCAATGATTCGCAGGATGTTTGCAGGCAGTGAAGTTCTCGACCTGTGAGCTGACTAAAGAACGAACTTAAAATACCTGCTTCTAAAAAACAGGCTGGTCGCTTAGACTTGGGGGCTGTTTTAGCAAAAAGAGAGTTAGCAATTTTTACTATTAAAAATCCATGTTCGGAATAGCTGGGATCAAATTCAAATGTTCCCCATCCATGAGTTTTCCAACACTGCTGTAAGGACTGAATAAATTCTACCATTTCCATTTCAGAAACTGGCTGACCGTAGTATTCGCTGACTTCTTCGCAAAAACGCACGTAGAAGTTTTTACCCCACCAGCGACCGCAGTTGAAAAGCACGAGGCGGGAGGCTTGACCTGTTTCTTGTTCTAAGCCGATATAAATGGCTTGAATCAGTGTTTCTGGGAGTGCTAAGAGCCGATCACCCCGGCGGTTTTCGAGGAGGCCAAGTTCGAGGTCGCCTCGGACGTAGGCATCGCTGGCAAAGTAGTTTCCAGGGAGTCGGGGCTGTTTGAGTAAGTCGGCAATATTAATCATCGGGAATTGGGAATTGGGAATCGGGAATTGGAAATTGGAAATAAAGCTGATTATTTATTACCTTGGTCAATAATAATTGACTGTGCTTGGTCGAAAAATGGTTGCAATATAGCCCGGGCTTGCTCGGAAAGCAATTCTTTTAAACGAGTTTGCAGCAGATTGCAAACAGTTGCTTCTATTTTGTGAGTTTGGTGGGCTTCGACTATGCCGGAAAGCCAGTCTACAAGGCGCTGTTCGAGAAAATTTTGATCGTTCAGCAGCATAGCCATAGCGCAGTACCGCAAGACTAACACCCAGTGTTTGAGCGATCGTTCTAAGGTTTCTTGTTTTTCGTCGGGGAAAGTTTCTTGTAGCTTGTTGGCTACTGGTTGGAAGATGCTTGCTTCCTTCTCTCGCAAAAATTCGTAGATTTTTAAGCGCTGGACAAGGGTTACAGCTTGACGCTTAAAAGCTATGAGTTCTTCGCCTTTTAAAAAGCGGTTTTCGGCCTGATCCAGCAGCGCCTCAATCTCAGGGTGCATGATTTTAATTAAGTGGTAATCGGTAATTGATAAAAGGAAGGAAGTTCGGCAACGAGCAATGTACGGGATTTAACGGATTTAACTAATGGATTTTGAAGGATGAGTAAAGAGGGGTGAGGGAAGAGGGATGAGGGATTGCCCTATTTTTCATTTTCTATTCCCTGCACCGATTAAAACAGGTCGAATAGGTCATCAATTGTGACTTCTGCTTGTTCAGAAATAGAAATTACTGGCAAGGGTGGCGGTAGGGGTAGGGCACCTACTTCCGGAATTCCTTCCCAAGAAATAGCTTGAAAAAAGTCTGCTACTGGCTGGGTTAAACTCAGAAGTTGACCGGGGGTCGAGCCATTGGGGGTTTCTAAAGATTTTCCCAGCCAATTATAGTGACCAAAGAATTCTTGGACAGATTGGTCCAACCATGAAGTTTGACTTTTCATCTTTCTTCCTGCCTGGAGAAATCCACCATCGCACTTTCGATCGCGAAATTGGTGGGAGGAAAGGCAGGGCAGGGGATGTGCCTTTCCAGGTTGTTTACCGCAATATTTCACCGTGTTGCAGTCGATTTTGAATATCGCGGGCGTTGGCACCTTCGTTGAGCCAGAATGCTGCTGCATCAATTTTATCTGGGTTGCCAAGCAGGAACTTGCAATAAGTTTCTCCCATTGAGTAACATTGGAGTTCTATGCAGCTCAGAGGCTTTTTGACTAAAGAGCCGAAGAAACCGGCGAACAAACCGGCGTATAGGTGGCAAACCGGTTTGCCTACGTCTCCCAATGTGCGAGCAACTGCTGAGTCAAAAAGGTTGATGAAGATGCAGCCGTGTTTGCGATCGCTCATGTCTACTTCCCAGCGACCCCAACCTTGAGCCGTGAAAGGCCACCACCAAGTTTCTAGCAGAAACATGAGATTTGACTGGCGAATGTTCTGGCTGAATTCGGCACTAAACCATTTTTGAAAAAATTCGGAATCTTGAAGTCCCCACTGGCAACCAATAGTATACATGATGACAGATGACGCAGGGCCGACTTCTTCTTCGAGCCCCTCCACCAAACCGATAATGAAGTCTTCGCTGGTAAAAATGTTGCGCGATTGATTCCAGTCGTCAATTGTACCCATCTGGCGATCGAAGGCAAAAAAATCTTGAAACCTATAGTGGCTGTGAGTTTTAGGATGCTTTTGCTTCAGTGGCGATTCGCTGTGGGGGGAGATTTCTTTTTTGGCGGTAGAGACCATTGGCGGGTTATTCCTTTTTGGTTTAGTTTGGTGAAAATTAGACTCAAATAGACGGGCCTGTGTATCCAATTTAACTTTATTTTTCTAAAGGCAGGCACAGGGTAGAATTTTTTACGGAAATATAAAAATTAAAAATTCTAGGATGCTAAATTTGGGGGCTTGTTGGGAGTTCTGCCTGCAGACAACTGCTCTTTGAGGGCTGGCTAAAGTGGGTATAACCTTAAACGGGTATGTGTTATCGTTTTGTGCAAGCTGTCCACTATATATATAGGGCATATGGGGATGAAAAATCACGCTTGTATTGCAATAGGCATCAATCAATATCAGTTACTCCAGCCTTTGAGTTATGCCCAAGAGGATGCAGAGGCTCTGTACGGTTTTTTGACTGAGGAGGCGGGTTTTGCGCCGGATGGATGTCTGCTGATGACCGATAGCTCGCCGTCGCTGTGGGGTCAATCTACATATCCAAATCGGGAAAATATTCTGAGATTGACCCAAAGTTTATGCGCGGAACATGTGCAACAGGGAGATTTACTCTGGTGTTTTTTTAGCGGCTACGGTGTCAGTTATGAAGGTAAGGATTATTTGATGCCGATTGACGGTAATCCGGCTGACATTCAGGGTACGGGGATTCCGGTAGAGTTGCTGTTGAATACTCTGAAAAAGGCTCCTACGGAAACGGTGTTGGTGCTGGTTGATATGAACCGCAGCCAGATTGTGAAAGCGGGGGAAACGATCGGCTCTCAAACGGTCGAGCTGGCGCGGCAAATGGAAATACCGACGGTGCTTTCTTGCCGCCCGAATCAAGTTTCGCGGGAAACTTCGGCTTTGCGTCAGGGGTTTTTTACGACGGCGCTTTTGGAGGGGCTGCGATCGGGACAGTGCATGACGATTAAGGGTTTAGACCGTTTTTTGAGCGATCGACTGCCGGAGCTGTGTGACCACCATTTGCGTCCGAAACAAGAGCCTTTGATGGTGGTGAATCCTCCGGGAAAGGCTAATTTGGTGATTTTGCCCGACGCTTCAGGGGTACCAACTGCTGCGTTGGCGGGACGCAACGGCAATATGACGGTTGCTACGGCTGATGGTTTCGATCGCCCGCAAATGACGACGGCTACGGCTCGAATGGATCTGCCTCCGGCAGTTCGCAACGCTCAGGATTCGTCGGTTGAGATGCCGCCTGTGTCGCAGCCGAATGCTGTGGCCCCTGCTGATGGGGGGGACGATCGACCGAACTTGCAAAAGCCGGAGGATGAGCCTAACGGGGGGTCGGATAAGTCATTTTTGCAGCAGCTAGTTTTATGGAGTTCAGCTACGGCTTTGGTGCTGCTGTTGGGTGTTTTTGTGACGAACAAATCAATTTTTATTGGTCAGCAGGAAGGAGATCCTCGATCGCCTGCTGAAAATGCCCAAAACTCTGGATCTCAAAAATTGACTGGTACTGGGGGGTCACAGAACCAACCGCGGGCGGTGCAAGCAGGGACTGGAACCAAGCAGCCACCATCGAGCCAGCAGGTGTGGGCTGAGGCGAAAACTTTCCTCAAGGATGGTTCGGCTTCTAGTTTTAATAGAGCGGTGGTTAAGGCTCGAACTATTCCGGCTAGCGATCCGCTCTACCCGCAGGCTCAGCAGGATATTGAGCGCTGGAGTTTAACGATTTTGGATATAGCTAACGGGCGGGCTGCGAGGGGCGATTTCCAGGGGGCGATCGGCGCGGCTAAATTGATGCCGGATGTCAATAAGCCTGTTTACAATCAGTCGAAAGAGGCGATCGCTCAGTGGGAGGAGCTATCCAAAGACCAGGATGTAAATATTGCTTTGCTATCGGCTGCTAAGGGTCAAATTAAGCGGGGGGTTGCCTCTTCTTACAGTAAAGGCATCCAGCAAGCTAATAAAATTGAACCCGGTCAGCCGAAGTATGCAGAAGCTCAACAGTTAATTGGAGAGTGGAGCGAAAGTATTCTCAAAATTGCTCAGTTGCGCGGCTCTCAAGGAAAGCTGAAAGAGGCAGTTGAAGCTGCTTCGCTTGTGCCGTCGGGTACTAAGAGTTATCAGCCGGCTCAGAAGGAGATCGCCAATTGGAAAACAAAGCTCCAACGCCAGCAGAAAAAAGGTTGATTTAGTTGATAATTTCTCGGTTTCCCACCGGGAAATTATCTTAGCGAGTGACCAACATGGGTCGTTCGCTTGATCGATACCTCTTGATACTGCAAAAAGAGATCTACACATCGATAATTTAAAACAAATAATTTTATTCACCATTTCCCCTCCCCAGCTTCTGCGCGAGGGGATTTTATATGCTGCCTGGTAGGTTAGTTTTTGTAGGGTAAAAGATATCGTATGAGCTGTTAATGGGGGTTGCATAATAGCGTGATAATTTAAGTTTTTTTGCGAGCAACCCATGAGCCCGAAGGCTTGTATTTTCAGAGCAGGCGAGACGCCTAACCCTACTCCCCACAATGCCTCAAATTGTGCAACCCCGGTTAATTAATATTTTAAATTCACGTCTAAAGTTCCCTAAATCGGCACCTGCACCATCAATCGATTTTAGATTTTAGATTTTAGATTTTAGATTTACCCCACGGATAAATCCGGGGGCTTGAGGATTTTAGATTTTAGATTTTGGATTGATTCCACGGATAAATCACGTGGCGGGCACCATCAAGAAATTCGTGATCACAAATGAGTTGTTATTAAAAATAAGCATTGGTATTAAAATATTTCAAAAAATCATGAATAAGTCCTAAATAAGTTAATCTTAGATGATCTAAGACAGTTTATTTGTGGATTTTTTTTGGTATGTTTATCAGTTTAATTTATACTTTGCTTTAACTTAAATGGTCAGCAAGTTTGGCTATATCGGATTGCTATCTCAGGCAAATGGCTAAGGCAAAATCGCCTTAAACAATTGGGTATGTAGAGTGAAGTTTTTTTATCCCTCTTCGTGGGCTATTAGGAGCGATCGACGGATGGAAGACTGTTTAAACTTGTACTATTTTTAAATTATGAACAGTGACGGATCTGTTATGAAGTATACAAAATGAGCCGTTACTGGCAATTCTCGCGGAGGAGCGATCGCCCCCAATGAATTCAGGAAACAGATTCACCGCCACACAGCACAAAATATCTGGATTCGCAAGCTGCGAGTCTTCGTTGGCCCGGAGATCACAAAGCTGCCTTAATTAACACAAATAAGGGATTTGCAAGAAAATCCAAAAAATATTTCCTTGAGAAACAAGAATAAAAACTTGCTCGCTTATTGTAGCCCCGGTAACAACACGTATGCCTGAAGTTATAGTCCACAGCCAAGTCTACGGGACGATCTAAATCAATAGGGTGATGTGGCGGTGTCCGGGTGTTAAGAGGGGCGATCGCAGAGGAATGTTCCCGGAGCGATCGCTTCCCAATCCGAGAGTCTAAAACCTAGGAAGGCAAGGAGTTAGAGACTATGCTGAACTTTTTGAGTTCAGGAAAGTAGCGTTAGCACTAAACTCTGCCGTATTGTGGAAATCGAGCCAAATTTGTAACAGTTCTTAACTATAAATAATTCTGCCAAAACTGCTAGCATAGTGACACTTTTGCTAGCAAAAACAGATAAAGTAAATAAAGTTGGCTAGCTCTAGACGCCCCGATCCCCAGGATGGGGATGTTGAATCAATTTGATTCATACCAAGTGGTTTTAGAGTTACAATCGGAAGCAAAGCATCGCTATTTAACTGAGTTCTTTACTTACTTTTACTTTCAGCTATGAACGTGGATTTTATCAAAGCCCAAGTCAGGTTGCTACAGGGTGCAAGTTCATCGGAGCGAGAAACCCTTATGAAAAACATCGGTGTCTGTGCTGGCGTGATCCGACCGGGAGAGTACGTGACTCCGCAACGGAAGCACGCCATCACTCTCTGGCTGCAAACAAATGCGGTTCGCCTCCGGCTTCCCCAACTTCCTCTGGACTTATCAGGTCAAAAGCCTTAACCCGGAAGTAATCAAGAGGTAGCGACAGAATCAAAGAAATTAGTCAATCTTACCTAAAAGTGCGTTTTTATTGAGCTGTACAGGATCAATGAAACACGATTAAGATTGAAAAAATGTTTGTAGGGAAAGTTGGGCTCGAAAACACGCCTGTGGACAAGAAGCGGCCGACCGCCTTGGTAGAAACAGGAAGTGAACGTCAAACCTGCTCTCAAAGTAGATTTGAGTAAGTTTCACAGAAGGGATTATTGTGCACAACTATAACCTGGGTTATTTGCTTTTAGATTTGAGATTCACGATTTAGCTCGTACTGGATAAATTTGCTATTTGTGGATCGCCTGAAAAATTATCCTATTCAATAGGTATAACTAATTACAGGGGCAGTCATTGAACTGCCCTTACTTTTGACTCCCGATGCGAAACTGCTGCAAGTTACAATAAACGCATCTACTTGCAGATAGAGTTTAGGTGAACTTTCATGTAAGCAGCAGCGGCTCTATATTATTTGGTATGTTCGAGACAAGGGGAGAGGGGGAGAGGATTGGACGAGCTTTAATAGGGAATTAATATCATCAAACAGAAGGAGTTATAGCAATCCTTGCAGGAGTCGTAGCAAGATGTAGGGATAGTGCCTTTCTTTGCCTACCCTGGCCTCATGGAGGCAACCACGGGGGGTTTGCCCCTACAAGAATGACACAAAGGATTTAGGATGGCTATATTACAATTCACTTGCTTTCTAATATATTTTTCCACAACAATACTGTGAGCAAAAAACAAAAATTTCCTTATTTAGTGGGTTCCCGATGGACTTCACACCAAAAAACTTGGGGGTGGCGACACTTTCAAGTGGTCAACCGAAAAAACGAAGGTAAATGGGTATTTGCAGAAATGGTGGCGGCTTGCGATCCAAATGTGCGTTTTTGGCTGAACGCCGCACAGCTCAAAGACCGATCGCTCTGGCAAGCTGGATGGCAGTCTACGCAAGAATTAGAGGAACTAGAAACTGCAGACTAAAAGACAGGGTTCTGGGGTAGAGTGAGGGGAACTTCCGCCACCTGCTGCTATCGTTCCGATCCAAACCAATAGGGAGTGAGACTTTCCCGGTTTTGAAAAATATTTTACCAAGACATTGGTGGGAAAAATCATAAGTATGTAACAAAACATTAAGTACGGCGATCGCAACTCAATTTAATGCGTTTTGTAGGGTAGTTTCCTTTTTTCCTCTAGGGCGTGTCCTAAATTAAGCTAAATGACAGAACCGGCCAGATAAATTGCACCTAAAAAGTTTGCAGCGCGTTTGTCGTAGCGCGTTGCGATCGATCGGTACTGCTTGAGATTGATTAAGGTCGATCGTCCCATATTTCCAGCGGCACAGGGCGCAACCTTCCGGCGACTTCTACACTCGGCCAATTCGGATCAAAAGTCAAATTTTCCAACGTTCCATCGCGGTGAATTAAAAACGTATCCTCAATTTTTGCTCCCGACAAACTCGGATTCCAAGCCACAGCCATATTTTCTGCCAAAATATCTGAAGTAGCCGGATTCGCCACAATTTCCCGCGCCAAGTATCCGGTAGTTCCGCCTTGATGGTGTTCCGCAATTGCTTGAGGATATCCGTGCTCTTCGTAAGCAGTTTTAAGCTTATCATAAACTGCATTTAGCGTTACTCCCGGTCGGCAAAAATTTAGCGCCGCTGCTTCAATTTCTCTGACTTTTCGGTGCAACTCTGAATGCTTTTCCCCAAGAAAATCGAAACAGACAAATCTAGTTAAATTTGCATACAAACCCCATCCCCTCGCGCAAAATACTAACATTGCTTGTCGTCCAATTTGTTCGGCGGTTGCTGTGGCGTGGCGGTACAGTGGCAAACGCCTTTCTCCAGCAACTAATGTCAGGGCTGGATGCAAACCTCTCGCCCACAATGCCTCTGCACCGGCTCCCGCTAGCTGATATTCTGTCCATGTGGGTTTGGCAGCAGAAAGTACCTCTGTCATCGCTTCGCTGGCTAGACGCCCGACTCGTCGGTATCGCTCTAATTCGCTTGACATCATTGTCTGTTTGCGAGACTGTAAAGATGCGATTATTGGCATTTCTTGGGAATTTGGCCGATCGCTCATAACGTTACCGCCACCAGTAATTTCTTTGACAAAAGCTTCGCGCTGTGCAACGTCTGCCCAAGGATAGATGTGCATTTGAAAGTTAGCTGGCAATTCCTCGTCCTGCAAGCGTTGAGCTTCGATTTCATCGGTGAGAACCCAAGCGTTTTCGGCGGTAATTAATATTTCTGCAACTCCGGTTTCTGCGGTTAGCAATACTGTATGGGAACCGCCGGCTGTGACCCAGGCAAACCAGTCTGTACCGCGCAAACGAAGGGCGATCGCTTTTGTTTCGGTTAAGGCTTTGCGGATGAATTCGAGTTTGCTTTCAACTTCTGGGTTTAATGAGTTTATCATATAGGAAATAAGGAAGAAGGAAGAAGGAAGAAGGAAGAAGGAAGAAGGAAGAAGGAAGAAGGAAGAAGGAAGAAGAAAGAAGTCAACTCCCCCTGCCCCAGAAGGGGGGAAGGAAGAAGGAAGAAGGCAGAAAATCACTGATTTTAGTTAACATTTGCTAAATCTAAAATCTACAATCTCTAAAATCTAAAATCTAAAATCTAAAATCGATAGATACTGCTTGCAATTCTTTAGCTTTTTCTTCGGGTAAAGCGTCGTTGGCAAACATTCCGGCGGCGAGTTCGGTTCCTGCGAGGTATTTTAATCGATCGCTCGATCGATAGGGCGGATAAAATTGGGCGTGCAAATGCGCTTCTGGATGGGGTTTCCCGTCTGTGGGCCCTTGAAACCAAGCCATCAAATAAGGGAATGGGCGATGCCACAAACCGTCGTATTTAAGGGTGACTGTTTTTAAGGCTTTAGCGAGTGATTGGCGCTGTTTTTCCGTCAAATCGACAAATGTAGCAGCGGGGGCGATCGGGGCAATCCACACTTCGTAAGGGTAGCGGGCACAAGCAGGGACAAAGGCGATCGCCTCTTCGTCTAAATAAATAATTCGCTGTTTGTCGGAAATCTCTTTTTGAATCAAATCTTGCAGCAAACCGCTACTGTTTTTTTGATAGTAAACCGATTGACATTCTAACATCCGTGCCGGCACCGGTGGCACGAACGGATAAGCGTAAATTTGACCGTGGGGATGGTGCAAAGTTACTCCGACTTCGACGCCGCGATTTTCAAAGGGCAAGACGTATTGAATTTCGGGATTGCTGCCAATAACTGAAGTGCGATCGGCCCATACTTCTAACAACAATTCTAAGTGACTTAACTCCAAAGCGCCGAGGGAAGCCAGCGGATCTTGAGTGAAAACAACGACTTCGCAAATGCCTTTAGCTGGCAAAGTTTCTACAATATTTGCTGGCGCGTTTTTTGCTTGCAAAGTCAGCGATGGAAAGCGGTTGTCAAACACTGCTACATCGTAATCTCCCGGCGGCAATTCTGTCGGAAACTTAGGGTTAATTGTAGCTGCCAGCGGGTTGTATTCTGGCGGCGGCATGAAAGTTCTTCCCTGACGGTGGCTGGCGTATGCTACCCATTCCCCCCGCAAAGGATGCCAGCGAAAGTGGGGGTTTGCCTCTACGGGTTCATTGCTGGGACTTACGGCCGCGATACCTTCTGGGATTGGGTAGCGACTGTACAGTGTGAGTGGGCGGCCGTCTGGTTTTAGCAATGTTTGGGCGTACATTTTTTGTAGGGGCGGGCGATCGCGTTTAATATATTTTAGGAGTATAACTTCGTGCTTTGAGACTCCGCCCCTACCTAAAGTCATACGATTTTAGATTTTAGATTTTAGATTTTAGATGAAAAATTACTCATGCCGTAATGGTTTGGATCTTTCCTAAAAAAGCAGCTTTCGGATAACCCAAGGTTTGAATACAGTAGTCATAGACCTGGCTTGGGGGGGGTAACAACCCTCATGAAACCCTTAGAGGTTATAATCTAGAAGGGTATGAGAAAGACTTGAAAGATTTGTTCGGGAGGGTGACTGGATAAAAACCAACGCCTGCTCTGGTTGCTCAGTTCATTAAATTGGATAGGTAGGCTGCGCTCTACGGAGCTTGATGGGCTTCGGCACCTATTGCCATCGTCCTCCAGTACAAACTTGATAGCCACTACAATCTAATACCTTAGTAGGGAACTATGTCTATAAGTAGCTACATAACGACACACCTCGCTTCCGTGGCCCACCCTTACAACTCATCATTGGGTATTCCACTTGCAGACTTACCCGCAGTTTGTAGTGTCTTTGAGCGATTTCTTGCACTACCAAATAACCAAGGACTTGCTAACGATATAGGTGTAGCTATTGAATATTACGAGAACCTCCGTTTTGGAGATATTGTGGGACGTAATGCAACCCTCCGCAATCTCACCCTTACTATAGAACCTTCTTTGAAAGCGATTGGTCGCCTTCGGTATGCAGGAGATGCAACTCAGCTAAATAAACTAGAAGGGCAGAATCTGAGGTCTCTTTTAGAACATGGCTTAGTGCTTCCTAAAATGCACTGGGAGGAAAACTATACTAATAAGAAACATTGTTCAGTTTATTGGTCACAACAAAACTGTCTTGCAGCAGTAGCTTACAGAGTATCTTTGCTTCGGAATGAAGTTGCTCACCAGGGTGCAAGTTACTCTTTAGAGCAAATCCCAGCACTGTTCAATACAACTCTCGCCCTTCTAATCTTAGCAATAGATCATCAGCCCAATCGTGCCGTACTTGAACTGGCTACATCGCCTTACCGATCGTATCTAGAGTCGGTAGCCCAGTTAGAAGCAGATTAGGACCGATATGTATGTTTGCAAGCTGACTTAAGGTGGCAACCTAGCTCTATAGATGCTCAACCCATTTCACTAATGCAAGCAGAGTCTTTCTCTACAGTTCCTTTACCTAAAGGACCAGAGGAAGTGTCTGTACTTATAAAACAAGTAGACAAAATGGTGTTAACAGGTGAGGGCGGGGCTGGTAAATCGCGTACTTTTAGGCACGTTACAGCACTACTAGCTAGAGAAATTCTTTCTTTGCAAGCTCCCCCACAACAAATACCTATTTACTTACCTGCCGATCTAATTGGTTATGCAAACAAGTTATCAACAAACCTATCCACATTTTTACCAGGTGTTCAGTCTGATGAAATTCAAAAAGGCTTATTGGATGGACAATACTGGATATTTATTGATGGATTGAATGAAGTCGCTCGCAAATATTCCGAGGAATTCCTCCAGGATTTAAAAGCATTTTTAATAAACTTTCCTAAGTGTCGAGTTGTCGTTTCTACACGACAGGAAGTTTATTATAATCAGCTTCCCCTGCCTGTATATGAATTAAAATCTCTAACTCCTTATGGCGTTTCTCAAATTTTACGCTTAAACGCTAAAACAGAGGAACAAGGCAGTAAGTTATTCTCGAACCTTAAAAACGACAAAAGACTTCTGGCTTTATTTAAAACGCCTCTAATGAGTAGGCTTCTCTGTGAACTTCCTCCAGAGATCCGTATCCCTCGAAGTATGGGAGAAATGATGAGCGTACTGTTCAATCAGATATTTGAGCGTGAAGAACGCAAAGGAGACCAGGTATCTAGGCTCATAAAAAGTATGGCACTGGTTGACTTAGCTAAAACAATTCGTGATGAGTCAGGAACTCTACTATCTGAAGAAAAAATACTACATATATTTGCAAATATAACTCAAAGATTTGATCGGGAGGTATCACCTATATCTTTGCTAAAAAAACTAATCGAAAGCGGTATTTTAGAGAGACGCGGGGATGGCTTTGTTGCGTTTTTCCATGAAACAGCACTCGATTATTTTACAGCGTTAGGATTGAAAGACGCTTGCGAAAGAAATTTTGACCAAAATGTAGAAGCTCAAGTCCTGTCTGCCACTCCTAGTAGTATTGAAATATTGTCTGGTTTACTCAGTTCTGCGGACACGCTTACTCGATTTATTTCACAGCGGGATTTGAAGTGGGCAGCTCGATGCTACTCAGCCCGTTCTCAACGTTCTAAACAACTATTTCAAGAATTATTTAATGCAGCTAATTCCCGATTAATGGCGAATTCTATTGCTGAAATAGGTATAGCGGTACAGGTAATGGCAGCGCTTGATGAGATAGAAGCAACTCAGGCGGTGTTTAGGGTACTTCCCAAACTTCCAGAAGAGGCGCGAACAGTGGCTAGCAATGCTTTAGTGCAATATGCTCCTAATGGCATTACTGAGGAGGTTCGGCAAGCTTTAGAATCAGGAGAATTTGCACAACAGTTAGTAGCTATCAAGTTTACCAGCGCACACCAGATTGTGGAATTTACGCCACTTGTAATTAAGTTAGCAGAGTCACAACAATCGAACCTAGCGCATCATATAGCGAAGGCTTTGGGGTACTTGGAGTCAGCAGAGGCACTAAATTATCTGGAGCAACAATGTAATACGCCTAGAGAATCTAGATCTATTCCTTTGGATGTTGCTATTAATGTTCTTAGCTCTGAACGGGCGGTATCTGTACTAAAAATAGCACTAAAAGACCCTGATGTAGAAGTACGTAGAGCCGCTATTAGCAGAATTGAAACTATTAATCTTGGTGAAATTGATACTGAAGTTTCTGGAGTGGTTGTTAGCGACCTAGATTTCTTAGTAAGGTTAATAGGAGTGCAAATACTACTACGCCGCACCGAAAATTCTCATCGTGAACAGAGCCTTAAAGATTTATTTTCTACAGATCCTCTCCCCGAAGAATCACTGCCAGCAGCTAGGATTATGAAGGTAGTTTCATTACTACATCAAAATGAATTAGAAGATGTAGCTTTACGAGCACTTTGTACCTCGCATCCAGCCATCCAATCTTTAATAATTAATAGAATATTATCTAGAAATTTGAACTTAGCTTTCAAGATTTTTCCTTTAGTTGAATTTGACGACCCTGCAATTGCTCCTGGAGTCAAAATGGCTTTAATAAAAGCTCTTATTTTTCTTGGCTATCATAAGGTGGAGATGCTTCAGAGAGCTATGTCCTCATCCTCACCTCATGGCGTTCGATTGGCTGTAGTCCAAATGTTAGCTAATCTACCTTCTGATATTGCCACTGTAGTCTTAGAAAAAGCACTGGCTGACCCTTCAGAACAGGTTAAAGTCACAGCATTAAAGTCCCTTGCTTCTTACCCTGATTTATGTTCTGAGCAACTTGTGGAACAACTTCTTTTTTATTCAAATAGGGCAATAGAGCGACAAGCATGGAATTTAGTCAATACATATTCTATTTTTGAAAATAAAAAACTGTTTGATTGGACGAAGAAAAACTGGCCTACGTATTTACGAACAAGAGCCATAGAAGAGTTAAACAAGCGTCGCTTTAGCTGGCCCTTACATAAAGCCTGCGCCCTTGCGAGAGACATCGATTATGGGATACGTCTCAAAGGAGAGGGAATTTTAGAAGCTATTTTTCATAGTAGGCAAGAAAACATTGGAAAAATAAATAACTGGGTGGTTAAGGGAGGCTATGGGTTTCTGGTTCGACTTGGCACAAAAGAACAACTATTTTTTCATGCCAGCAATTTAATTGACAAACAGTACACTCCTCTTCGTGATGACTTCGTTACGTTTCAAGTTGGGGAACCGAAAGCTGGTGAGACAAAACCACCTGCTGTACAAGTACGTTTCTTAGGTTGATTTAAAGCAGAACAGGGAGAAACTGTAAATTTTAACCAGATAGTATTTGCAACATCCTATAGCGAGCCTAAATGATTTGTACAAAAAATGTAGGGGTCAGCACGGGGGCTGACCCTCAACATCGGGGGCAATCACGGAGGGATTGCCCCTACAAGAATTACACAATTCATTAACCCTCTTTTGTCACTCTGGAAAAATAAAAATTTGAGCAAAATTTTCAACTGTAGATAGAGTAAGGATTTAAGCATTTATTTTCTAACAGAATGGCTGAAATCAAAGTTTTTGGTAAAAGTCTTATGCTATAACCATCCCAGATTATTTTCTGCCGAAAGTGACCAAAGAGGGTTAATACGCACTATAGACGTGGCAGATTGCCAATAAACCTGGTTTCTAGCAATCCTAAATGATTTTCTATGTATAAGCGTACTGATGAATTTTGGGGAAATCAAATTTATGTTCCTTGGTGAAAAACTCAAACAAAAATTTGATAATCTTAAAAGACCTATATAAATACCAATACTTTCTTAAAAACTTTTTAGCTTGTAACCAAATATCTTCAACGGGATTCGGTTAAAACCCTTAATTATACTGACTATGCAGAGCTACCTAATTTTTCACCTCTGATTCACCTAGGCTAACTTTAACGGATATTGCCACTTTAATTATCCGCGCTCCGCACCTTCGCAATTGTATCCCTATGATTGCAGGTACTGCCACATTAGTGCAGCGAATTACAGCGTTATATAACAAGGTAATATTGCTGACTCAATAGCAGCAGAATTGGATCATCTCTGCTTAGCGCAGGTTTATCCTGCACTGATTATCACGAAAATTGAGCAGAGATAGAAGCAGAGTTAGTGGCTGAAGAATCGGAATATGAGCGTTGGGCAGCATTAAATAACCTACAAATGCAGGAGACATGAGTCAGCATTAGTCTTTTTAATGAGGGCTAATGTCCTGACTACGATCGCGCTTCCCAATTACCCAGTATATTTATCGATCGACCATTCGATCGAGCTTTTCCTTAACCAACAAGTCTAACAACGATCGCAACAGAAACAAGCCACCGAATCCCGAAACCGCAAAAGCTGCGATCGCCCCCGTTTGATATCCGCCCACTAACAGCACTGCACCCGACAAAAACACAAAACCAGTCAAACAAGCGAAAATTAGAGTTTTCAGGGCTAAGTTAATGCGTTTCAAGGCTCTTTCGCTCTCTAGATTTCGCACTCTAATTTGCAGTTCGCCCTCTTCAATTCGCTGCTCCAAACGGTTGAGAAAAACTTGCGATTTACTCGGCTGCCGTAACTTATATGTAATAAAACTTCGCGCTTGCCTTGCCAATTCTCCGATCGCATTTCCCCGCCCCTTGCTCACCGCAATACTCTTGACAAAAGGCTGAGCGGATGCTAAGAAATTGTAGTTAGGGTCGAGAGTTCTAGCAATGCCGTCGAGAGTCGTGACTGACTTGACAATAAACATCATTTCTGCGGGTAAGCGAAACGGTTGCTGCTCAAACATGATGTAAAGTTCGTTCTTAATTTCATTAAAAGCTTGAAAGTCGATCGGCTTATCAATAAACTTATCCAACAGAAAAGCAATCAACCTGCGTACCGGCATCATATCCGGCATCGGCTCAACCAAGCCGATCGAAATTAAAGTATTGAGTACCTCGTCAGCATCCTTTCTCATCACAGCAAAAAAAGTCTTGACCATTTGGTCTTTAGCCAGAGACTTCACCTCAGCCATCATCCCAAAATCGTAAAAAATCAAGCTACCATCTTCTGTCACCGCCAAATTTCCAGGATGCGGGTCAGCTTGAAAAAAACCGTCAATTAACAACTGTTTCAAATAACAGCAAATTCCGAGTTGATTGAGCTTCACAATATCGACTCCTATCGCCTCTAAACTAATGCGGTCGTCCACCTTAATGCCTGGTGCGTATTCTAAAGTCAGCACTTTTTTAGTTGTGTATTGCCAGTAGACTTTCGGGACAATAACTTGAGGATATTCTCGAAAATTATGGCTAAAGCGATCGGAATTTTTACCTTCTTGCACGTAGTCAATTTCTTGATATAAAATCTTAAAAAACTCGTGATAAATAGATTCTAGGTCATATTTGCGCGTCCCAGGCAAATAGCGATCGCAAAAACGCATCACTTGGCGCACCGCCTTCACATCCAAATCAAATAAACTTTCCAAACCCGGACGCTGCACCTTTACAATCACATCTTCCCCAGTGTGCAGCCTTGCTTTGTGCACCTGTCCCAGACTCGCAGCAGCAATCGGCGACGGGTCAAAATCGCGGTACAAAGCATAAATATCCTTGCCTAACTCTGATTCTACAAGAGCGATCGCCTCTTCGGAACTAAACTGAGGAACCCGATCTTGCAACTGTTCGAGTTCCTTCACATACTCAAGTGGCAGCAAATCCGCGCGAGTCGAGAGAGACTGGCCGATCTTAATAAAAGTCGGGCCTAAATTCAGCAAAGTATTGACCAACCAATGAGCGCGAATTCTTCTAGTATGAGGCGAATTATTTTGCAGCAGTGCGTCCCACCACAAAAAAAACATAAACTTTCCCGCCGCTGCAAAAATGTCTATTTGCCGTGCCAGTGGCGAATATTTAGAACGTTGCCAACGCAGGGTTTTAGGTGCAGCTTTTGTGAGCATAATATTGGCGATCGAATTCCATGCACCGTGACAATTTTTAGGGACAATCCAGGACGCAGAAACCCGCTTGTACGAAAAGACGGGTTGCATGCCTTTGAAACAGTTAAAAACTCAGTTTCTTTGGTCTATACTGCGTAATATCATCTCCGACTATACAATTATAATTAAGTTCCTAGTAAGTAATGCAAGTCCTGATTAATTCATAAATAGAGGACAGTCGCAATCACTAAAAACACGCGCTAATTACGGGTCAATAACCAGACATAATATAAGTTCTGGGGAAAATCAGCAAGCGAGAACCGGCAATTTAGACGGCAACCAGACAAACAATTCAAAACAGAGGAATTGGTAGTGTTTACGACATTTCCCAATCTCCCTTTTCTGGCAAGTCTTCTAGTTTCTGCTGTTCGCTGCCAATTCCCAGCAGATTCTCAACCGAACTATTCTTCTACATTACAGAGTTCCGCTGCAAATTGCGGCAGAGTTAAAGTAAAAGATGTGCGCCACAAATTGTCCGCTTCTGAACTTTCTGCCGGACAGCTAGATACATCAATAGTACCATTCAAGTGCTGCACTAAACACTTTACCAGAGCCAGACCCAAACCCGTACCGGCGATAGCTTGGTCAGTAATGCCAGTGCCACGGCGGAACTTGTCAAATATGTGGGGCAAATCAGCCGCAGAAATGCCGCGACCGAAATTAGAAATGCTCAGGACAATATAGCCGGCTGCCTCAGACGCCTCTAAAACTACCGCCGTTCCAGAAGCAGAGTATTTTCCAGCATTCGTCAGCAGTTCCAGCAGTACCCGATTGAGAATGTCCGAGTCAGTTTCCCAGCAAGGGGTCAACTTGGGCAAATCCACCTTAAGAGTCAATTGCTTATCCGCCCACTGTTTTTCAAAATCCCTAACTAAATCTTGAAATAAACGGTTGAGATCGATTTTGATTAGAGAAATCGGGAATTGCTGAGGCTCAAACTGCTTGAGGGCCAGCAAATCGCTAACCAGAGCAGTTTCCTTAGAACACTGCTGTTCTAGAATTTCGAGATACTTAGTCCGACTCGCTGACGGCAGTTCAGCTTGTTTAAGCATCAGAATCGCCAGTTTCATGATTGTTAAAGGGGTACGCAACTCGTGACTCAGAGTGCTGAGAAACTCGTCTTTAACCAGCTTCAATTTCCGCATTTGCTCTAGCTGATTGGCAGATTGTTCGTACAGTTTCCCCTGCACGTCGAGACTTTGCTGCAACTGAGAGGTTCTGTCTAAAACTACGGTTTGCAATTCCTTAAGCGTTTGAGTTTGGATAATCATCTTGCTCACTTGAGCGCTGACTGATTCGAGAACTTCTAATTCTTCCGGGTTCCAAGTGCGCGGCTTCGAGTGCTGCAAAACCAAGAAACCTAAAACTGTTTCCTGGCCGCTACCGCCCGTGAGGGGAACCAGCAGCAAGCCGCGAATGCCTTGGAGTTTCAAAATTTCTGTGGCTGCTTCTTGTTCTTTGCCGATTAATTCGCCTGCGTCAGCGAGGGCTAGGGGTTTGGGTGCGCTGTGGAATGCTTGGTGGCACAAATTAGATTCTGACAGCCAAAAAGCGGGAGAGTTATTTGGTTTTGAGTTGGGGATTTGGGATTGGGAATTAGCATTTTTATCCTTGTTTTTTGTTTTAGATGTTGAGCTTTTTTTTCCTACCCCGCTTTGTGCTATTGCTTGTTTATTTGTCTCTTTTTTTACAACAGATTCGCAAAGTAATTCGACTTTCGCTTTGGGAGTTTGATTGGGAGAGCGATTTGTAAATAGAGGATCTGTATATTTCAATAGCAGGATTTGGCCTCTATCTACTTCCAGGGTATCGACGGTATTTTCAATAACTTGCTGCAATATTCGATCGACTTCTGAATTGGTGTCGATCGAGGCAGCAACTGACCTGAGTAGATTTTTGTATTTAGCTTGTCGCTGTAACTGTTCGTTTAAGCTGGCAATTTCTTGAGTTTTTTGAATGTGAGAAATCGCGCTGCCGATCGCGTCTGATGCTGCTTCCAGGCGCTGCCGATCGGCTACCGACCACTCGTAAGGTTGCGACTTACCAACAATCATCATGCCATTTACAGCCCCTCCAAATCGCGCAGGCCCTGCCAAAATTGCCCGAAAAGGCAGCGCAGTCACAGGGGAATTGGGCGATGAAGTTGCCGGAATATCAAGATAGTCGGATATCGCCACTATCTCGCCTTCTGCTAGGACGTTTGCCCAAGCTGGGTGTTCGAGTGATATGCTAGGCGGTTTTAATCCTGTAGTTTGGCGGTGTTGCGGTGTTTCAGTGGAACCCGCAACACTGGCAAGATAGGGGAACGGGAAATCGCTGCTATTTTGCCAGTAAGCATTCGGATGCACTACTTTTTGGTCAACCACAGCAGTAACCAAACAGAAATCTGCCCCCCATGCAACCCCCAAAGTATTGGCTATTTGCAGCAGCAGGAGTTCTCGATCAAAGCTGGTGGCGAGAATTTGGCAAATTTGTCGCCCGATAAGGGCAGGATCGACCTGGAACTGCATAAGACGATCCAGAAATTTTGGGACTGATATTGGTTCTGCGATTTGCGGTAAATGCAAAGTGCAAGACTCTGACGGTGATCTGTCGATCAAAGTAAAGTCTTGATTTCCCTGGCGATCGATCATGGCAACCAAGCCTTTATTCTAAGATGTTTGAGCCGGCTCTCGCTGCAAATATAGAACCTCTCGATAACTGTCGGCTTGACCGTTATGAGCCTGCTTTCTGTGTTTGTGCAGCCGGTCGGCGGGTCACTCGATATGTAAAAATATACCCAGATCTGACCGAGTTCTATTTTCCTGTTTTCTACCCTTGGATCTGTACGGGATGAACTTTACCATCCTTTAGCGGATGATTATCAATCCCATTCCCCTAATTTTGACGGTTATTAGTAGTATGAAGCTTTTCTAGAGACTGCTTAGTGACACCCCTCTTCTCGCTGTGTGATGTTTCCTATTTAAGTTTGTGATCCTAACAAATTTTTATTGTGATACAAATCCGCCGATCGAGTAACGCCGATCGCAAAAATTCAAAATCCCAAAATAATCACTCATAACATAGCTGAGAGTTTCCGAGTTTTAACTCAAAAACTCATTTTTCACGACACCTAGAGCAGCGTGGCGAACTCTCTGGTTAAATTTACCTAACTTACCTGCTTACTTATTTTGTGCTTCCTGTTGGGCTTTATCGCTATTTTGGCGGTAAAGTGCCGTTCGGTTCTGAGCCGTTGTGTAGCGGGGATGCTTGGAAGGCACGGCGGCCATCAAATCGGACGCTTGCTGCCACTTAGCAGCTACGACTAACCAATCCTCGCGAGATTGAGCGGTTTTGCCCTCGGTGGCTGCTTGTTCGGCTACTCGCACTGCTTGGGCAAAAGAGTCAACAGCAGAATTAACAGTCTCCTTAGAAATTTTCAAAGCAGGTTTTGCCTCCGAGGGAGGGGCACTGGCAACTGCTTGGGTGCTGGCTTGTCTGCTGTTTGGCACTTGGGAATTAAGTCCTTTGTGGATGGCGGCCGCTGCTGCAAGTAACAGCACGGTCAAGCTGATGCCGCCGACGATACCGCGCTGAAATTGCCGCGGTTGCTGCATCGATCGAGGTATAGCCATTCTCGGCAAAGCCCGCTTGCCTGCCACAGCTTGTCGTTCGTGATGGGCGGTGGCTAAACGCTTGAACAAATTCGGCTTTCGGAGTTTAATTTCTTGAGACCACAAAAGTTGATTATCCGGATCGCGGCTAATTTCTTCCAGCCACAGCAGTTGGTGTTCTCGGACAAGCCGGCTGTTGATGTTGACTCGGCGAATATTGTGGGGCGAAATGCGTTCCAAAATTTCTCGGACTCGATCGACCAAACTCGACTCTTCGAGCAGTTGGGGCGTTGCAGCTTCGCACAGCAGTTGCAGCACCCCTTCTGCAAACACGGCTCGGGCTCTGACCCCTACCTGTGCCAGTTCGTCATTAAGGATTTGAATAATCGATGCAACCGAGCCCTCACGAGCTTGTCGAGCAATGTCATCTATTGGATTTGCCATAAAACTATCTTGACGCTTAGCAATTGTTAATTGTTAACCCAAAGTCTCGGATCTAATTTTTACTCATACAGGTTATCACTGACACTGCCAGGTTAAAATGAACAGATGCAAATCTTGCATACCGATCCACTTAAAATTATCACCACAGCATCGAGCGAGGCTAACAGGAAATAAACTATGGGTAAAGTAATTAGCGGTCAAATTTTTGTTGTAGACGACAACATCGATACAGATCAAATTATCCCTGCCGAATACCTGACCCTGGTTCCCTCGAAGCCGGATGAGTACGAGAAACTAGGCAGTTACGCTATGATTGGCTTGCCCGATCGCTACGGTAAGTTTATCGAATCCGGTGAACAGAAAACCCGGTATCCGATTATCATAGCGGGCGAAAATTTTGGCTGCGGTTCTTCGCGGGAGCACGCTCCGATCGCTCTGGGAGCCGCTGGCGTCACAGCGGTGGTGGCTTTGTCTTACGCACGCATTTTCTTTCGCAATTGCTCGGCTACTGGCGAATTGTACCCGATCGAATCAGTCGAGCGACTCTGCGACTTGTTTGTAACGGGCCAAGAAGTGACGATCGACTTTACAGAAGAGGTAATTGTCAACCACACTCTCGATCGAACTTTCTCGCTCAAACCTTTAGGAGAAGTAGGGCCAGTGATTGATGCCGGAGGGTTGTTTGACTACGCGCGCCAAACGGGAATGATTGCGGCTCGCTCTTAACTGTTAAACCCCCTGCAATGTAGGGTGCACCCCTTGGTGGGCGCACCTTACGAATATCTCCCTGCTCAAAGCTATGCAATGTAGGGTGCGTGCCAATTTTCTCAAATCGAGTCAATAAAATTTAACAAAATACGTTGGTGAGCAATCCCAAAAGGTCGCACATCTCCTGACTGCTCAGAAAAGCATTTTCCCGCCCGAATCTGCTCCGGTGTCAATAACTTCATATCCCAACCCTCAAGCAAAACTAAATCTTTGACATCCGTACTAAGTTGCCCGTGAAAAACGTGGCGAACCACATCTTTTTCGACATCGCAACAGAAAAAAGAAACACTTGGAGGAGCATAGCCAATTTCCTCTGATAATTCCCGCACTACAGCAACTTCCGGCGTTTCCCCGGGTTCCAAGTGTCCGCCAAACAAAGCCCATTGTCCGGGATACCTGATATGAGGAATATCGTCTCGCAACTGACAGAGAAACTTGCCGTCTTGGTACAAAATCGCGATCGCAACGTGAATTTTAGTCATAAGAAATTTCTGCAACGAGCCATGTAGGGGATTAACGGATTTAACGGATTTAACGCAGGAATATTGAGGAGAGAAGGAAAAGGGAAGAAGTTATCTAGGAGAAAGAGGAGAAGTTGGTGTCCTAGGGGCAGGTTAACCGTAATCTGTAATATAAACAAAAGAGCTGAGAAACCCGCCCCGACGAGGATATTCTAGTCGATCGACTTTCAGCATAAATAAACATACCCACAGCGCTTCGGATCAACTAAAAACCTTTGAGTTTTATGAAATCGACGTACTTAATTATTGAAAAAAATTAGCATCTTCCTATTTTTATTGAGTGACCGCTGGAGTGCGCTTTAATTGTTCCATTTCCTCAACATAAACTTCACCTAAATCTTTTCCGGCTAATTCCTTGAGAGTAATACTCTTGTAGCGGACTTCTCCCTTCAGCAGCACTTCATCGCCAAGCTGGGGCAACTCTTGCTTGGTTAAAATCCAAATACTGCCAGTACCATCCTCAAGTTGATAAGCCGCATTCCCTACAAACGGAGCGCGATTTTCTACCTTTCCCCGGAGATAAACTTCAGCATCCACTTGCCGCTTTTGTTGAACGTCGCCAATGCTAGCAACATTAAAGCCAAGATTAAGTTGAGACATGGGTAAATTGCCGCAACTGAAGAAACCGCTAGCGAGGATTAGCGACAAAGAGCCGGTGCAGAATCTTTGAATCCAAACTTGCTTAATTGCAGTAGTCATTGGTCAACTGATTTGAGATGTGAGATACGACTTACTTTAACAGAATCCCCAGAATCGATCGCAAGTAAGAAATTTCTCTAGTGTAGTCCTTGGCGGGGATTAAGCTAAAATCTAAAATCGTCAGCCCCTAACCCAGAGTCTACAATGGATGCCAAAACTGCTCAAATACTAGATGGCAAAGCTTTAGCCCAAAAGATTCAAACCGAGCTGAGCGATCGAGTCCGCGCCCTACAACCCCAAAAGGGGCGTCCTCCGGGACTTGCGGTGCTGATGGTGGGCGACAACCCAGCTAGCGCAGCCTATGTTCGCAACAAAGAGCGAGCCTGCGCTAAAGTTGGCATAGCTTCCTTCGGCCAGCATTACCCCGCAAACGCTACTCAAGCCGAACTAGAACTTGCAATTCGTGCACTCAACGAGGACGATCGAGTAGACGGCATTTTAGTTCAATTACCGCTACCAGAGCACTTAGATGCAATTGCGCTGCTGTATCAAATTGCCCCCGATAAAGATGCTGACGGACTTCACCCTGTAAATTTAGGCCGTCTCGTGCGCGGGGAGCAAGGCTTGCGGAGTTGTACTCCCGCCGGAGTGATGCGGTTATTGCAAGAATACCAGATTGATTTGAAAGGAAAAAACGCCGTTGTTTTGGGCCGAAGTATTTTGGTAGGAAAACCGATGGCGCTGATGCTATTAGAAGCTGACTGCACTGTTACTGTAGCTCATTCGCGATCGCAAAACTTAGAATCGATTACCAATCAAGCCGATATTTTAATAGCCGCAGTCGGCCGCACAGAAATGATTACAGCTAATATGGTCAAACCTGGATCAGTAGTAATTGATGTCGGTATCAACCGCGTTGTCAATCCAGACGGTACGAGTCGTTTGGCTGGAGATATTGATTTTAATGCTGTTAAAACAGTAGCCGAATTTATCACGCCGGTGCCGGGAGGAATCGGGCCGATGACTGTTGCAATGCTTTTGGAAAATACCGTTTCAAGTTATATTGAATACGGTTCTAATTGAATTGGGGCCAACTTGTGAGCCAGTATTGGCTCAAGTAGGGTTAGTAATCTACCAACACACAGAGATTTTAGCTATGGCTTTAAAACCGGATGCGTCAGGGATATTACGCTTAATTGGCGACAACACCTCGGAATTGATTCAACTTTCTTTTGGAGAGCTAACAAACTTCCCTTTAGGAGCTTGGGCCCTCGATGGCAACGATACAGTAGATGGCTCAGGGGCTAGCGAGTTAATCCTGGGAAATGAAGGGGAAGATTTTCTCACAGGTTTTGCAGGCAACGATTCTTTATTTGGGGGAAAAGGAAGAGATTTACTGGATGGCTCTGATGGAGATGACTGCCTCAGTGGTGGTTTAGATGCTGATTTGCTTACGGGAGAAGCTGGCGATGATATTTTATTTGGGGGTAGAGGCAATGATCTTTTAGACGGCGTAGATGGGAATAACACTCTGGTTGGTGGCTTGGGCAGAGACTTATTAAGTTGTGAGTTTGGCAATAATTTATGCGTTCTGGGAATAGATTCTGCCACTACAGATATCAATTCTAGTGATGCGATCACAGGTTTTGTTCCTGATGTTGATCGCATTGGATTAGCGAGTGGCTTAACGGTCAATGATATAGTGTTGGAGCCGGTACAGGATGTGACATTCACATATAGGTTCGAGTTCCCACAAGCTTTACAACCATTCCTTCCTCCAGCTTTTATCAACGGAATTAGCGGACTTTCTTCAGGAACTCTAATCAGAGTCAGGAATTCTAACGCGATTTTAGGTTTTGTAGAGGATGTAACCCCTAATGAACTTCAAAACAGCATTGTTTCCGTTCAGGGTTTCTAAATTCAGGACAATCAGTGGTGATATGACAAACTTATCATATTTTTAGCCACAAATTAACTCCTGATATTTACAGGACTTACGCAGAAACGCTAGTAGTAGGGTGCGAATTTCGCACTTGACTACTATGGGTTGTGTAAAAAGTGACTATATTAATGTGATGTCGGTATCAACCGCGTTGTCAATCCAGACGGTACGAGTCGTTTGGCTGGAGATGTTGATTTTAATGCTGTTAAAACAGTAGCCGAATTTATCACGCCGGTGCCGGGAGGAATCGGGCCGATGACTGTGGCAATGCTTTTGGAAAATACCGTTTCAAGTTATATTGAATACGGTTCTAATTGAATTATGACCCACTTGTGAGCCAGTATTGGCTCAAGTAGGGTTAATAATCGACCAACACACAGAGATTTTAGCTATGGCTTTAAAACCGGATGCGTCAGGGACCTTACGCTTAATTGGCGACAACACCTCGGAATTGATTCAACTTTCTTTTGGAGAGCTAACAAACTTCCCTTTAGGAGCTTGGGCCCTCGATGGCAACGATACAGTAAATGGCTCAGGGGCTAGCGAGTTAATCCTGGGAAATGAAGGGGAAGATATTCTCATAGGTTTTTCAGGCAATGATTCTCTATTTGGGGGAAAAGGAAAAGATGGCCTGTATGGACAGGAGGGAAATGACTCCCTCATTGGTGGTCTAGAGGCTGATTGGCTTCTTGGAGACGCTGGCGATGATATTTTATTTGGGGGGAAAGGCAATGATTTGTTATCCGGCACAGATGGGAATAACACTCTGGTTGGCGGCTTGGGCAGAGACTTCTTAGAGTGTGGGCTTGGCAATAATTTATGCGTTCTGGAAATAGATTCTGCCACTACAGATATCAATTCTAGCGATATAATCGAAAGTTTTGATCCTGATTTAGATCGCATTGGATTAGCGAGTGACTTAACGGTTAATGATATAGTGTTGGAGCCTGTACAAAATGTGGCATTAACATATAGGTTCGATGGGCCGCAAGCTATACTGCAAGATGTGGCCGACGAATTTAGCGGATCTGCTTCAGGAACTCAACTCAGAGGCGGAATTAGCGGAGTTTATTCAGGAACTCTCATCAGAGTCAGGAATTCTAACGGGATTTTAGGTTTTGTAGAGGATGTAACCCCTAATGAACTTCAAAGCAGGATTGTTTCCGTTCAGGGTTTCTAAATTAAGGACAATTAGTGGTAAGCTGACCAACTTACAGCGTATTCCAGGTTTATGAAGTACACCCCAGAAACCGGGTTTCTTTACAGTTCTCAAATCATTACTAATTCGGTTCAAGAAACCCGGTTTCTCTGTCATACATCTACATGGAATCTGCTGTATGATACAGCATATAGCAGTTCTCAATAAAGTGAGGTATACCCTATACCCTATACCCTATACCCTATGCCCTCTGCCCTCTGCCCTCTGCCCGCTTATCAAGCGTGCACCTCATGTTACTGAGAAAGGCTATATTCCATGAATATAGGGTATCGGCTCAATAAATAGGGGGAGCAATTATTCTAGTTGCCAAGACAAGCCCAAGGGATGAAGAGAAGATTTTTCGGGAATAATAGTGGAGAGAGAGGGAATGATTCCAAGTTGAGAAATTCAACCTGAAATCCAATTTTTTATAAATTCCGCAAGTTATTGGGCTGCTTATGCTGTAACCATTTCGGGTTTGATATCAGGTGATGCTGGCTCAAAATACAACACCATGATTTGCTCTGGATGCAGCCCGACAGATTCATAAGTGCGTCCGTTGCGATCGCTAAATTCAACCTCAAAGGCTGCACCATCAGCCAACAGTTCAACCACAGTCCCTACTTGTCCGCGCCACAGATTGTATTCAGGAATGTCAACGGTTAAGGCAACGAGATCTAGTAATTTAATTGTATTCTTTGCCACTCTTATTACCTCCCGGCACTACAGAGGATAGCAGCTTGTTAATCAGCGCTATCCTAGGGCTTGCGCCAGTCTCTAATCTATAGGGTGCGGATCTGTGAGATTTTCAAGGAAACTTGCAGATTGTAGATGGCGACGCACCTTACCCTATTAGAAACCGAATAAGCAATCTGGAGGATATCACGATTTTTTACATATTATCTCAAAAATAGCAGCCTAAATTCTGCATGAAAAAGTCAATATGTAGCTGTATCCATCTGCCTTTATATGCGTGCATCTGCGATTAAATATTCCAAATCTGCCAGCAGTGACAGATTCAGACAATTTAAGACACTGGATTTGATCGGACGCTTTTCATCCCAAAATACCATCGATGAATAAAATTTAATTGCTGGCGATGAATTCAAAAGGTCAAAAGTTTTACGTGCAACTCGTTCGTTTTCAAAACTGAGAAAATAAACAGTATCATCGAAAATCACAGGTTTATTAGCGATTCCACTTATCAATCTGAAATCCAATTTTTTATAAAGTCCGCAAATTGCTATTTTCCAAAATTTGAAGCTATAATCGCCAACGCCAAAAATAGAAAAGCGAGGATTGTGCTGATAAATTTTGCTTTTGCGATTATCTAGATATTGTCCGCACACCTCCAGATAGCGCCAGGTTTTAGGAGCGATATCTCTGATCGGTTCGGTTGACTCGCCAATAAATTTTTGAGTTACTAAAATATAGCGGTTTGTGGCATTAATGCGATTTTGAGCGACATCCGATCCTTTAAGTAGCGGAAATAAATAAGTTTCCTCAAGATCGACTCCTTCCCCAAATCCATTGACAAACAAATTATCAATTTTCCGAAATTCCATCACGCTCGAACAGTCGTGCTTTAGACCCGATCGCCATTTCGTTCCTGAATTTACAGCATATAAATTACTCAAATTATTGAAAGAATCTATATCTTTAACCAGGAGATTGTTGTGATATCCGATTCGGTGAGAATCTGAACTTTCTAAACTGCTAAATACATCGCAGAAGTAGTTTTGTGAACTTAAGTCAAACTTGCAGTATAACAAACAGGCATCCACATTTGCACCAAAATACTTTTTAGCATCTATTGTGTAAGTTGCACAGCTAGCGAGATTCAGTTTTTTTGAATTAATGTAACTCAATAACTTTCTAGCAGTAGAAGTTTTGCAAAGCATTGCCAGATCCGCATTGCGATTTTGCAGCCATTGCACCGTCTGGATCAACATCCATTCTGAGATATCGAAGTTACTCTTACCTGTTAGTGCATCTAAGCCAGTGTGCTTTTGAAAATTACTTTTTCTCGGCAAGTTTTCACTGCCAACAGTTCCTTGTTGTGAGTTTGTTACCCAAGGAAAGTTCCCAAGAACCAGTACCCTATGATTAAATTGGTTGATTAATGATGTCCAATCAAAATCAAAAAAATCTCCGTGCTTAACGTCACATCTTTCATCCTGTAACAATTTCTGCTTAGTTATTAATTCTCTTAAATAACTGTGATTTATTTCAACCCCGATAATCTTGCTGGCGGATGGAAACGAATTTGCAGCAGCTTTAATGAAATTACCTATCCCGCAAGTTGGCTCAATGATGACTTTGGGGTTAACATCAAGTTCTCTCAATTTCCGACACACCATCTCGGCTAATTCCAGCGGTGTCTGAAAATCCCCGTATTCTAGTTTGGTTTTGCGATCGTTGGAAATCATGAGTTAAATTTGTAAACAGCGATAACGCCGTCTTGTTGTCCGGCACGCTCAATTCTACTTGTTACCAGGCTTCAGCCTGGTAACGCAGATCCGGAGACTCTGCCTCCAATGTTCCCAAGCAAGTGAGGCAAAGCCTCTAGACATCGGTTCCCCGGCTGTGCGTGGGAACCAGTTAAATAGTAGAGTTAATCCGGTTCTGAAATATCGAGTTGGTTTTTTTCAGTAAGATAACTGATGTTAATTATCGGTACACGGTTTATTGTAGATACCGGAAAGGATTTTAATCGGCTCTTCCAGTGATCGATATCACTAAGGATTGGAGATAAAGATCATTAAAATTCATGTCATATATCACCGACAAGCTTGAATTTTATTGCAACTTGTTTATCTTTGTAGGTGCGACAACTCATAGGCTGATAGCTCAATGCGCTCAGTCTTGTATAATCCGAAGACCTCTCTAGAACTCGTTAACGAAAAAGTTGACAGAGAGAAGCTCGTTGGTGTATTATTTTTTTTAAGCCAGTATGATTGCCTAAACTTTTAAAAACAGAGTTCAGTCTATGATTTGTCGCAAAGTAAATCGGGACTTCTCCATGTTTGAGTTAGTTTATGAGGCATTATAACTTAGCTGACATTAGGAAAAAATAATAAGTCTTAGGGTGTTGCACCAATCTATGTTTGGTGTTTTGCAGATTGAGTTTACCTGGAATTATTCTGGTGTGGCTAACTCTCAGAGTATTCAAAGGCTTAGATGATTTCCAACCCAAAAGTATGGGAATAAAAGTGTTTCCCCCATTCTCAACCTAGATTTTCTCACCTACACTCTGGAGAAAGCAGAAAATGAAGAACTTTAACAATAAAGATAACGATCGAGTGGCATCGGTTTCCTTGATTTCCTTATTCAGTAATGCTGATAATCAACAAATGAGCTCTCCTTCATATTTTGAGGGGGATCTCTAAAGTTGGATGTGTGAGGGTTGAGAAATATGGAGATACTCATCAACCTAATTCTTTAGATTGAAATTAGGTTGATGAGTTCTAGGGAATTAGGTAACAGTCAAGTGCAGAAAGTGAGTTGCCCCTCACTCTCTGCAAAAATTAGCGGTTCTGTCGAGTATGAAAATGTTAGCTTTCGTGACAATTGTCACGGTTGGATGCGATTTTCAAGATAGGTGACTTTCTATCGCATCTGCTACACTAATAATCATTAATGACAGACAAAAGCCAACAGGTTTTAGAAGCCTGTATCACCTTCAAAAAGTAAGTCGATTGAGTAACAAGTAAATCGTTTCATCATTTCTCCTTTTATTACAACACAAAAAGCACAACTACGTCCTTGTCTCCAGAGTAGTAAAGACCTTCAATGAGACTGATGCACCTTTTATGGCTCAGTTTACACTTCCTTTAATTGACTCTTCCATTTGTCGAGAAACAATCCGGAAATATTTCCCGATTGTTTTCTTCATTTGACTCATTTCGATCCTGAATCCGCTAGGTAAAACCTTTTACAAACAATAAAAAGTCGGGTAATTAATGTCTCCATTGCTCACATAGATCTGTTAAGTGGATGTAAAGCCTCGGGCTCTGTTTGTCTCTTCGCGATCGGTGAACAAAGAGCGTGAAGGTATCGCAATAAGTACAAACTATATATCGATAAAACTCTTTCAAACATTTTTCGTCAACGAGACCGAAATGGACACACATAGACATTTCTTCTAAAAAATTAAGAATATTGACTATTTCCTGCTTTTTCTCTGCATCTGCATATATCTGATTCATGTACTCATTACTTTTGGTCTCATCTAGCGGTTTGAGATCTTTATGAATTTTTGCGGCAATTTGTCGAACACTAAAATAGCTAGGATCGTTCCATATTTGTATGTAACGTAAGGTTCGATCGATTTTTTTGTCTTCTAAATTGATTTCGATTCCCCGCAAAGCATATACGGCACTAGATATTCCTGCGGCAGTAGCTAATGTAGTTACCGCAAAATTTAAAGTGTCTCGGTATTTTGATTGTGAGTCATGAAAATGAACAGCGATTAAAGTTAAGGCTGCAATAAAGGTAGTAATTCCAATTCCCATTGTGAGATTTAGACTGATTTTGAGGAATCCGTCGGGTTCTCTTTTACTGAGTGGAGTTGTCGGTTTGGTTAGCATTTTTAACTCCTTAGTGTTCAATGAATCTCAAATATTAATCATTTTTACAAATCTACTCAGGGTTTTCCGGCATCAATTTAAGGAATGAAAAATAAATAACTTAATGAATTACTCAGGTTGGGGTACGGCTCGATAATTCCATTTGGGCAAATATTCG